>JBFLZA010000718.1:0-4461 GCA_040756535.1 Cyanobacteriota bacterium | reverse complement strand
TTTGAAGAAATTCAGGAAGAACTGAACTACAAACAGGCACAAGATGCACTGCGAGACTTGGTGAATCATCTTGATCTAACGCCGCGAGAACAAGCGGGTTTAGAGTCCGCAATTGAGGGATTAACAGCGCTGTTGGACAAGCTAGAGCATTCCTGCCTTCAGATCGCTGCTTTTGGCATGGTGGGGCGGGGTAAATCTTCTGTACTCAATGCTTTATTAGGTGAACCTGTGTTTGAGACAGGTGCGTTGCATGGGGTGACTCGCAGCAGTCAGACAGCGAATTGGCAGTTAAGTCAGGAATCACTGGGAAATAGCGATCGCGATATCCTGAAAGTTGCTCTACCAAGTATGGGCAATTCCCAAATTCAACTGATTGACACGCCAGGAATTGATGAAGTAGACGGCGAAACGCGAGAAGCTTTGGCGCATCAGGTGGCCCAGCAAGCAGACTTGATTCTGTTTATGATCGCCGGTGACATCAGCAAGGTAGAGTTCGATGCGCTTTCCCAACTGCGGGATGTCGGCAAACCGATGTTGCTAGTGTTCAACAAAATTGACCAATATCCCGAAGCTGATCGACAAGCGATTTACTGCAAAATCAGAGATGAACGGGTAAAGCAGTTGCTTTCACCCGACGAAATTGTCATGGTTGCGGCTTCTCCCTTAGTTGCTCAAGCGGTGCGGCGTCCTGATGGCAGCATGAGCGTCCAACGACGGCCAGGGAAACCGCAGGTTGAAGAGTTGAAGCTGAAAATTCTGGAGATTTTGCACCGGGAAGGCAAATCTTTAGTTGCGCTCAATTCGATGCTTTATGCAGGTGAGGTTAATGAACGGTTGGTGAGTCGGAAAATGGCAATTCGGGATGAAAGTGCCAATCAGATTATTTGGAAAGCGGTAATGACAAAAGCGGTTGCGATCGCACTCAATCCCCTTACGGTTGTAGACCTACTCACCGCGACCATTATTGATGTAGTTATGATTTTAACTTTATCTCGTCTCTACGGCATTTCCATGACCCAGCAGGGAGCGTTAGGATTATTGCAAAAAATTGCGATCGGCATGGGGGGAATTGGTGCCAGTGAACTGCTGATTACCTTTGGACTTGGTTCCCTGAAAAGTTTGTTAGGTCTTTCTGCACCTGCAACCGGTGGTATTTCCTTAGCGCCTTATGTTTCGGTGGCACTCACTCAGGCAGGAGTAGCGGGTGTATCATCCTATGCGATCGGGCAAGTAACCAAGGTTTATTTAGCCAATGGGGCATCCTGGGGACCAGATGGGCCAAAAGCTGTAGTGAGCCGCATTCTTTCCTCACTCGATGAAACTTCGATTCTCAATCGCATTAAAGGAGAATTAGAGGCGAAACTCGATGGACGCCGATGGAAAATCAAGATGCCCTGATATAGCAAAAGGCAGAGGGCAGAGGGCAGAAGGCTTTTATGGATGCATATTGACGGGTCAAGGTTTCAGAATTGGGATTTGTCCTAATCGCCTTGGCGACTGCTATATCACACAAGCAGACGCGTCCCAAGATTAAACGAATACCCCTTGACCTAAAAGTAGGGGATAGGGATTAGACACCATGAACGCTTGCTCACCACAAAGGATGAAAATTTCTTCCTCCTGACTCCTGACTCCTGACTCCTGACTCCTGACTCCTGACTCCTGACTCCTGACTCCTGACTCCTGACTCCTGACTCCTGACTCCTGACTCCTGACTCCTGACTCCTGACTCCTATTGTTCATACGAGGGATAGGAGAAAGTAGGATATGCAACTAAAATGCCCATTAGCTTGTTGCCGACAAGTTGTGTCTACACCCAAAGGTACGTGAGCTTTCTGGCTTAACCTTTGTAAACTAGACCATGAGCCGCATCAATTATGATTTCATGGATAACTTCTACAGAGAAATCAGTCAGCCAGACAAGCAAATTGACTTGGCAAAGGCAGCGCTATATATCGGTCAAGAAGAATATCCAGACCTTGATATCGACGAGTACCTCAACGCTCTAGATTCGATGGCGGCTGAGGTTGAGGAACGCTTGCCAGCCGAGCGCTATCCCTTGCGAATTATCCAGAGTTTGAATCAATACTTCTACGATGATCTGGGTTTCACTGGTAACACAAAGGATTACTACGACCCAGGAAATAGTTTCCTCCATGAGGTGATCGATCGCCGTACCGGAATTCCCATTACTCTCTCCTTAGTCTACCTAGAAATTGCTCGACGCCTGGATTTTCCAATGGTCGGCATCAATATGCCTGGACATTTTTTAATTCGTCCAGAGTTTGAGGATGCCGAAATCTTTGTGGATGCCTTTAATCGAGGTGAGATTTTATTTAAGCAAGATTGCGAAGTACGACTTGCTCAAATTTACGGGCATCCCATGCAACTACAACCCAGTTTCCTAGCCCCCGTGAGTTCCAGACAGTTTTTGGCGAGGATGCTGAGGAATCTTAAATTTATTTACCTCAACCGCAAAGACTTTTCGAGAGCGCTAAGTGCTGTTGAACGGATTTTGCTTTTGTTTCCCGACGAACCGATGGAACTGCGCGATCGCGGACTGATTTACTATCAGCAGGGAAACACCCTTAAAGCATCGCGGGATTTAGAGATTTATTTAGCGATACTTCCCAACGCAGAAGATGCCCATGTGATTCGTCGGTTGCTAGAACAACTCAGTCGCGAGGCTTAAATTGGCAGTAATCAATAGACTTCTTGCAGAAGTCGGGAACGGGGAACGGGGAACAGTGAACAAGAATTGACGCAAACAGCATCATAAGAATACTTTTGCAAGAGGTCTAATGATGAATGATGAAAAAAAGGATTGAAACTCAATTCATAATTCATAATTCATAATTCATAATTTATAATTCATAATTTATAATTCACTTCGATACACCTCCTCTGCAACTCGTTTGAGGCGTCTGAGTTGGGATTGCATGTCGTTTTTTGTCCAATTAGCAGCAACGGTGTTGAAGCCCCAGCTAATCAATGGATTGGGAATTCCAAACTCAAAACGGTTGAGAAGACGGGTACCCTTGTCTGTTGGCTGGCACTCCCAGCGATCGCGCCCTTGGAAAAATCCCTTGAACTCCCAAACGACTAAACCGGGTTCCCGTTGTACCACAAGACTATTTAAGGTAGGTTGCAACACAGGAATTTGAATCACAAAACGGCTGCGGCTTCCGACCTGTGTACTCCACTCCCCTACGGGTTTACAGCGCAGAAGAGGATTGAGCCAGCGATGCATCAGATTTAGGTCGGTAATGCAGCGCTCGACGACAGTTGCACTGGCCTGGATTTGGATCGACTGTTCAAAAACTTGGGGATTTGACATTTAAAATTTCAAAAGCTTATCTAGGACTGGTAATGTTGCTCTTGTTACTACCATGCCAGTTAGTAACACTACCGGGAAGAAAAGGCAGTTTAAGGTCTAAAAATCAGCAAATCATTGATTTTTGTGGCTTAATTATCCATAAGGATAGACGACATGTCGTGATTTGAAGGTTAAGGTTGTCTCTGGCTATCTTAGGCGGCTAATCTTAAATTCTCTGCATCTACCCTAACGAAAGTACAGATTGCTCAATAGGATAAATATCATTAATCACACCCAGCATGGAGACCATCCATCTCGTGTTGAGGTCTTGTGAAATTAGAGAATAGCGTAAGAAGGAAGACCATGAATGATATTTGGGAAGGTATGGTCCAAATTGTGGGAGTGGGTGTATCGGGTGCGGTACATCCACTGTGGGCGCAGGTAACATCGTCTCCTGTAACACTGGGTCAACTATCCGCTGGGGCTGGAGGTGTATATGTTCAGAATATCTACAACAATCTCAGCGCCTTTGTTCCCAGCTTACTAGCCGCGCTCGCAATTTTGGTAGTTGGGATTATCATCGCCTTGATTGCGTCAGCTATCACAAAAGGGGTACTCAATCGCACCAATCTTGACAACAAAATTGCTAACTGGATTACCGGTCGTCAGGAGGGAGTAGAGTCTCCTCCAGTGGAGAAATGGGTATCCAGTGCGGTTTTCTGGATTGTGATTATCTTTACTGTAGTGGCTGTTCTACAGACCCTACGGTTAGAAGTCGTTTCTCAACCGCTCAATAGTTTTCTCAACCAAATCCTTGGCTTTTTGCCCAGACTCCTAGGGGCTTTGATTTTCATAGGAGTAGCTTGGGTGCTGGCAACGGTCGTCAAGATGTTGACGATACGCGCTTTGCGACTATTTCGTTTGGATGAGCGTTTAGGTGACCAAGTCAGCAGAACGCCAGACCGTTTCGGAGAAACCCCACCTCGGAGCAATAACCAGTTCTCGCTCTCAGAAACAATTGGGAATGCGCTGTACTGGTTTATCTTTCTGCTGTTTCTGCCCTTAATTTTAGACAGCCTGGGATTGCAGGGAACCCTCGCACCCGTGCAAGAGCTGCTCAATGAAATCTTGGGGATTCTGCCCAA
>JBFLZA010000717.1:0-4468 GCA_040756535.1 Cyanobacteriota bacterium | reverse complement strand
ATTCCTTCGGCTCTCAGGATGTCCTCTGCTGTGCCTCGCACAACGACTAGATAATCCCCTTGAGAGACTCGTTCATTGTAATATTTAGCTCGATCTTCAGGAACACCCCAACCAACCAATGCACCAAGCAGAGCTCCACCGGCGGCACCAATTGCACCTCCCAAAAGGGTGTTAGCAAGAAGAATTCCTACCTCAGCAGCGGCACCTACCCCAGGAATTGCCAATACACCGATGCTCCCAGCTAAGCCAATGATACCTCCCGTCACTGCACCTGCTGTAGCTCCTGCTTTAGCGCCTCCTTCCACTTGATCGTCTTCTCTGTCTCTAACGCCAACACCGCCAATCGCATCACTGCGGTCTGCGTGTTTGACAATCACAGAAACCTGATCCATGTTAAAGCCGGCATCTCTGAGTTCTATGAGCGCATGTTCCGCCTCTCGCCGATTGGAAAAGATACCAACAGCGTGCTGCATTTTACCGATCGCCATATTTCTCTCCTTTCATTTAACACACTCAATCCTGCCTCAATGCAGAATTAAAACATTTGTGTTCCTAACTATCGCTACATTGTTGTAAATACGAGACCATGATTCATCAGCCTGGAGGGAGAAGCCAGGTTTATGTCATTAGAGAGGTGTAATTTGTTTGGAGAATATTAGCTTTATTGATTCATTTGCTTATCGAGTCGAAAAATGAGAATAATCAGCAGGAGTAACCGGAAACTCTGGATTAGCGGAATGAATCTCTGGGGCATCATAAATCATCCATTCCTGTATTCCCCGATTTTTGAGAATAGAGTTAGCTGAACGAATTTCCCTATCCGTCCCCTCAACTATCACCAAATAATCACCCTCTAAAAAGCGCTCTTGATAAATTTTGGCTCGTTCTTCTGGAACTCCTAAACCAATCAACAAACCCAAAATTCCACCCGCCATCACACCAATGGCACCACCCGCCAGGGTTGTCGCTACAGTCGTTGTTACTGCACTAGCTAACATAACGGGTCCAATGAGTGGAATCGCTAAAGCACCGATTCCCACAAGCAATCCAACTATTCCGCCAACGGCTCCCCCTGCAAGAGCACCTGTAGCGGCACCTTCCCCTCCATGATTGCCGTAAAATCTGATCTTAGGACGAAAGTATCTGCTTTCTATTTCTCTGGCAATTACAGAAACCTGATTCAGGGGAAAGCTAGCTTGCTTGAGTTCATGGAGTGCCTGTCTTACATCTGACCAGTTAGTAAACAGACCCACCGCACGTTTGTGTTGATATAAAACCATGTTTCTCTCCTTCCCTTAGCGAGAAGCTCACACTAATACAAAATTTATTTGGTTAAGAAATATTTTTATAAAAAAATATTATTAAACTAATGAAAGGACTTCATCAACCTATGGGGATAGCTTTTCTATCTATCGACGGGTAGGTTAGATCAAAAAGGGGAAGGGGCAAAGGGGAAGGAGTAAAGGGCAAAGGGGAAGGGCAATACTTTTAAGCTTCCCCCTTTAACAGGTATCCCTAACACCATTACCCGGTTATTCATCAGTGTCCTTGCTGTTCCTTTAGACCAATCCGATAAATTGCTGCTTTACGATTGTGAGTGTGCGAATTCCCTTGATCTAGAATCGTGGGCTGACTTTTATTGTTAAAAATTGTAAAGACATGGGTGAAAAGCCTAGAATCCGCAGAATTAGGTCGATAAACTAGGCAAGAGTCTAGAAAGACTAATAGTTTCTCATCAATAAAGTGTGAGGCGTTATAGCCTGAATGATTCCGCTACAGCTAACGCTTAAAAATTTCCTCAGCTATCGGGAGGTATCCCTAGACTTTCGAGGTTTGCATACAGCCTGTATCTGTGGTTCAAATGGTGCAGGTAAGTCCTCCCTTCTCGAAGCAATTACTTGGGTGATTTGGGGACAAAGTCGGGCTGCCTCCGAAGATGATGTTATCCACGCAGGGGCAAAAGATGTCCGGGTGGATTTCATCTTTACAACCAACCAGCTAACCCACCGCATCATTCGGACTCGTCACCGGGGCCAGAGTAGTTCCTTAGAATTTCAAGTTGAAACACCCAATGGGTTTCGCTCATTAACCGAAAAAGGAGTGCGGGCAACCCAACAACTGATTTTGCATCATATCAAACTGGATTACGATACCTTTATTAATTCGGCTTACCTGCGTCAGGGACGAGCGGATGAGTTTATGCTGCGGCGTCCGAATGAACGCAAACAAATTCTTGCTGACTTACTCAAACTCGATCAATATGAAGAGTTAGCCGAACAGGCAAAGGATTTATCAAAACAGTTTAAAGGCCAAGCAGAACTGTTAGATCAAAGTTTGCAGACCATTAAACAACAGTTAGAACAACGAGACGCGACGCTAGAGCAACAATCTGTTCTCGAAACCCAGTTACAACAACTGCAACAAGCTCAAAGTACTGACCAAAAACAACTGCAACAACTGCAAGCCGTTCAGCACCAGCGCACCAGTTGGCAACAACAACTGACCTTTGTCAGACAACAGTATCAAAATCTGAGTAAGGATTGCGATCGCCTCCAGCAAGATATCGCCGCCACTGAAGCGCAACAACGGCAACTCGCTACCCTACTGGCTCAAGAAGAACAAATCAAAGCAGGCTATTCTCAATACATTCACCTGCAACAACAAGACGAACTATTTACCAGCAAATTCCAAGCTTACCAGGAAGCGCAACAACAGCAGCAGCAATTACAACAGCAACTCACTCAACAGATTAACGAACTCAATCTCAAAATCCGCGACACACAGGCCCAACTCGAAGCCTTGCGGCCTCAAGAGCAAGAAATTCAGGAGGCTCTATCCCGCTCATCAGAAGTTTCAGACGCCGTAGAGCAGCTCAACCTTGCTCGCCATCGCCTCAATCAACTGGACAATCTGCAACTAGAAGTTTCTCCCCTTTTACAACGCCGTACTGCCATCCAAACCGAACTCGATCGCGCCCAGGCCCGACTCTCGGCACGATTAGAGGAACTATGTTCTTCGGAAAGTCAGCTTAATGCACACATAGCAACAACCCCTCAGTTGCGACAGACAGTATTGCAAGTTGACATGGAAATTGGACAGCTAGAGAAAAAGCGTGTCTACCAGCAACGAGTACAGGAAAAAGGATTGGAACGCCGCAGCTTCCAAGAACGCTTACAAGAAAACCAGCGTCGTTATGAAAAGCAAATTGCAGAACTGACGCAAAAAATCGATATGCTGCAAGTGCAGAATGCCGTTTGTCCATTATGCGATCGCCCCCTCGATGAAGCCCACGGGAAGCACGTTATTGAGAAAACCCGTGCTGAGCAACAGCAAGTGCAAGAGCAATTTTGGGTAGTGCGCGAGCAGTTAACCGTCTGCGAACGGGAGCTTCAGGTACTGCGCGGCGAGTATGCTCAACTTTCCAAAGAACTCGCTCCCTATGAGGAATTGCGAGAGCAACGGGGACAACTCGAAGCCCGACTCGAAGCCACCGATGAAGTGTACGACAGGCTGTATGAAATTTCAGAAGAAAAGAAACAACTGGAGCGATCGCTAAATGCGGGTTATTATGCATTGGACTTACAGGCAGAACTACAACAACTCGATGCCCAGTTGCAGCAACTCAGCTACAACGAACAAACCCACGCTCTAGCGCGGAGTGAAGTAGATCGCTGGCGTTGGGCCGAAATCAAGCAAGCCAAGCTAGAAGAAGCACAACGGCGTCAGGGGAAAATCGATGCTCAAAAACCCCAACTCCAAGCAAGACTCGATAGCCTCCGTGCCTCGCTGCAGGAATTGCAAACAAGTTCTGAACTGCGCCAGCAAATAGAAGCCCTCGACCAAAATATGGCGCAAATGGGCTACAACTTAGCCGAACACAACGCCCTGCGGGCAACCTTACGTCAAGCTCAATCTTGGCAGTTGCGCTATCAGGAGTTATTATCTGCCCAGCAGCAATATCCCCAAGTCTGTCAGCGTTTAGAAGCCCTGAAGCAAACGTTGCAAGGACGACGCACCGACCAAGAAGGGGTGGATGCACAAATAAACGCAATTGTCAAGCAGCTAGAACAATGCCCAGACGCCACCCATGATATCCAAGCTTTAGACTATGGGATACAGCAGCGACGGCGGCAACTCGATGAACACCTCTCTCAACAAGGGCGTCTGCAACAGCGATTGACTCAATTGGACTCTTTGCAAACCCAATTTGAGGAGCAACAGCAAAAGCTACAAACCCTCCAACGGCAACATCGCGTCCATCAGGAATTAGCCCAAGCGTTTGGCAAAAAGGGCATCCAAGCATTGATGATTGAGAATATTTTGCCCCAACTCGAAGCCCAAACGAATCATATTCTTGCCCGACTCACGGGAAATCAGTTGCACGTCCAATTTGTTACGCAAAAAACCGGGCGTCGCTCCTCGAAATCCCAGAAACTGATCGATACTTTGGATATTTTGATCGCAGATG
>JBFLZA010000716.1:0-4473 GCA_040756535.1 Cyanobacteriota bacterium | reverse complement strand
CCGCAAATTGGAAATAGCTAGCTCTTGGATCTTTGGTAGGTCTGCCTGAAGTTGCTTAAGGTCGTACTGTGTTTGAGTGCTAATCCTTACGAATTTCTCAGGGAAGATTTCACGCCGCGTTTGTTCAGGAATCTCTTGATAGAGACGGCTGTATTCCTTGAGTTCATCATCACTGAATCCATTGTTACGGAACGCATCAATCACTATCTTTTCTAAGTCGGTCAGAGACGCATTGGCAGATAGCTTAGTACAGCTATTAAGCATGAGAGCGAGAAGCCAGTTGTGTTCTTTGTTGGCGATTAAGTACCGTCGGAGTTTAACTCCTCGGTTCTGGTCTTTACCAATCCCCTTAGCTAATCCTTCCATAAAAAGTTTAGAGTCTCTCATTATTCTTCTCCTTTGTTGTTCGATCAATCAGGGCTTTCTACTAGGTAGTTATGTGTCATTCACCAACATGAGTTTTCTCCTAGAAAGCAGTGGAAAACTCTTGTTTCGCTGATAGCTTGCTGCAAAAGTTGAGAGAAAAGTCATATCCTGTAAAGCGTCTACCAACAATCAGGTTGGCTTATCACAGCAAGTACGGGAGAGCGAAAACTCTTAACAGTTTTGCTCAAGCAAACATCTATGGTGATGCAACGACTATGTAGAGAAAACTTTAATTTGCCCGGAGTTACGTAGATGTCAACCTTGATGTTGCGTAAGGTGGTTTCACCTGGGGCAATAGTTACCGAAAGCTCCCGTGCTCCCTTTCAAGAGGGGCAAAAATCCCCTTCTGAACGGAACCTTCTGCCCTGGAGCCTTCGTACTCCTGCCTTCTTCAATCCCTACTTCGATTCAGTGTCCATATCGGACATCTCATCTCTACAAATCCATCAAAACTTGCTGTTGACCGAGATCGAGGCTGAGAATGTCCTGACTTGTGACCGACTTTCGAGTAACTTCTTTTGTTAAAATCTTGTTAAGCTATGTATAGCTTTCGGGGCTTTTTTGAATTCCATTGCCAGTCAGAAAAGTTAGTAATTGTTAGCCTTTGGGTATCAGATAAGCTATGTCCCGATCGCTCAAAGTTCGCAGTGACTGCATTAACCAAGCCAAATTAGCCATCCAGCGCAATGGCTTTCGCAGCCAAAGAGCCTTCGCTGAAGATTTAGGATTGGCTTTATCGACTGTTGGCAGATTCCTCAATGGAAAAACCGTTGATTATGCGACATTTGTAGAAATTTGTGGACAATTGGAGCTAGATTGGCGTGCGATCGCTGACGTGGGCGATCGGTTGCCTCCCCAACCTGTAGAGGTGAAACCCTCTCCAACAATTGCTAATAGACACCAACATTGGGGCGAGGCACCAGATGCCTCGTTTTTTTTTGGTTGTAGTGATGAACTGTCTACTCTAGAGCAATGGATTGTGCAGGACAAGGGTTTGCCTAAAGCAGAAAGACGAGAATTACCATTTCCAGAGGGGTCAGTGGCATTGGATTCTTCTTTTTATGTAGAACGTCCCGGCATCGAGTCTCTCTGTTACGAGACAATTGTAAAGCCTGGTTCTCTAATTCGGGTTAAAGCACCGAAAATGATGGGCAAAACCTCATTAATGACCAGGATTTTGGCTCATGCTGCTAATAGAAATTATCAAACAGTCTATTTGGATTTGAGCAGTGTAGAGCGAGGAATTTTAACGAATTTGGATAAATTCCTACGCTGGCTCTGTTTGATGGTTGGTCGGCAGTTAAGGTTAGAAAACCAGTTAAATGATTATTGGGATACTGAGATTTTGGGCAGTAATGATAACTGCACTGTCTACTTTGAAGAGTATTTATTAACCCAAATAGACTGTCCAGTCGTCTTAGGATTGGATGAAGTGGATCGGCTTTTCCCCTATACCGAAGTGATTGAAGACTTTTTGGGGATGCTGCGAAGCTGGCATGAGAAGGGGAAAATTTCGGAAATCTGGAAGCAGCTGC
Organism: Cyanobacteriota bacterium; assembly: GCA_040756535.1. Taxonomy (GTDB): domain Bacteria; phylum Cyanobacteriota; class Cyanobacteriia; order Cyanobacteriales; family Coleofasciculaceae; genus JBFLZA01. The sequence goes on along the minus strand of JBFLZA010000716.1, from coordinate 2,512 downwards.
GGCTGGTGATGGCACATTCCACCGAAGTTTATATCCCGTTAGATATGAATCAATCACCGTTCAACGCGGGGGTGCCAGTGGAGTTGCTGGAGTTTGACAAAAACCAGATACAAGATTTAGTTTGCCTTCATAACTTGAATTGGAATGATACCCAGGTAGAGGAATTAATGAGGATGATTGGGGGACATCCTTATCTGGTGCGGTTGGCAATGTATAAGGTTAGCTCTCTTAAGGTGACACTAGAGCAGCTATTGCAAGAGGCTGCCACAGAAGCGGGAATTTATAGCAACCATTTGCGGCGACACTTGGAAACGTTGCAAAAATGCCCAGAACTGGCTTTGGCGTTAAAAAAGGTCGTTACGTTACCGGAGCCGATTGAATTAGATTCGATGCAGATTTATAAGTTGCACAGTATGGGGTTGGTGCAGAGGCAAAACAACTATGTGATGCCTCGGTGTAATTTGTATCGCGAGTATTTTCGCCGAGTTTTGGTTTGAAAGGTGGGAGGTGATATCAAATCCGTTTAAACTGACATCTTGCACCAGTCGCAACAACCCGCCAGGGGTTTAAACCCCTGGCTAATAGCTAAAGTCCTCTAAAAGAGGACTAGGAAAGAATTTCAGTCCATTTTAATGGACTTGATCTATTAGCCGGGAAATTAATTTCCCGGCGGGTTTTATTGCTTATTGAGAATGGTGCAAGATGCCAGGAAACCTGAACTTATTTATTTACAAATTTGGCTAAATTTTTTAGCCTCTTCAGGATGGGTAGTAAGGTAATCTCTTAGCCACTCACACCCCAAACCCATTAAATCATCTACATCTAAAGCCAAATTCCACAGCTTTACCGTACCGTCATAACTAGCAGAAGCAATAATTTTCCCATCCGGACTAAAACTAACATTTTCTACCCCATCGAGATGACCTTCTAAAGTTCGCAGTAGCTTACCATCTTCAACACGCCATAGTTTCACCGTGCGGTCATAACTAGCAGAAGCAACCAACTTACCATCGGGACTAAATTTGATACTTCTGACCCAGTCTCCATGACCTTTAAGAGTGTGAAACTCAGTACCATCCTTAACATTCCAAAGTTTCACCATAGTATCGCCGCCACCAGAAGCCATAAACTTACCATCAGGACTGAAACTAACACTGGCTATGTAAACAGTACGAGCATCAAAAACCTTCAAAATCTTGCCAGTTTCTACATCCCACAAAATTACCAAACCGTCATAACTAGCAGAAGCAATAGTTTTACTATCTGGACTAAAACTGACAGCTTGAACTCTTTTGAGATGACGGTTGAGAGTTTGTAATAATTCTCCATCTTCGACACGCCAGAGTTTCACCGTGCGGTCTTCACTCCCTGAAGCCAGTAGTTTGCCATCCGGACTAAAACTCACACTTAGAACAGGGTTATTATGACCTTTGCGGGTATATACTTCAGTTCCATCTTGGACATTCCACAGCTTTACCGTACCGTCTGAACTAGCAGAAGCCAGGAATTTGCCATTAGGACTAAAACTCACACGCAAAACATCACCTTTATGACCTTTAAGAGTTTTTTGTAAACGGCGGTCTTGAACATTCCATAATTTGATGGTGTCGTCAGTATCAGCAGAAGCCAAAGTTTTCCCATCCGGACTGAAATCAACAGTCGAAACTTTGCCACTATGACCGATTAAAGTTCGTGGTTCTATACCTTCGAGAAACCACAACCGAATTGTGCGATCGTGACCAGCAGAGACAAGTATTTTACCATCTTGATTAAAGGTCACACTGGGGACACGACCAACATGACTTTTGAGAGTTTGTGGATCAGTCTCTCGGTTCTCTAAATTCCACACTTTCAATGTGCCATCTTCACCAGAGGAGGCGAGTAGTTTACCGTCAGGACTGAAACTAACAGACCAAACTGTACCGCGATGTCCTTGCAAAGTGTACAACTCGCTACCATCCTCAATGTTCCACAGCTTCACGCTGCCTACACTGGTGGAAGCAAGGTTTTTGCTATCAGGACTAAAATCAACACCCCTGATATGCTCGTGATCACCTTTGAGGGTTTTCAGCAAGCTACCATCCTCTACTTTCCAGAGTTTTACTGTTTTGTCAACTTTGTCAACACTTGCAGAAGCAAGAATTTTACTATTGGGACTAAACTTTACATAAGTAACCCAATAACCAGGATGGGCTGAGATAGTTTTAATCGGAGTGTCATCTTTTACGGTGCCATCTTCCACTTTCCACAACTTCACCCAACCCAAAGAATCAGAGGAAGCAAGAAGTTTACCATCCGGACTAAAACTCACACTTCTGACCCAAGTATTATTGTGAGCGAGAATAGTTTTTTTACGTGTCCCATTTTCCACATTCCACAACCTAATCGTCCCGTCATGACCGCTAGAAGCCAAGGTCTTACTGTCAGGGCTAAAACTGACGCTTAAAATCTTCTCGCTATGACCTTTAAAGGTTGTAATTAAATTTCCTTTTACATCCCACAGTTTCACTAC
>JBFLZA010000715.1:0-4518 GCA_040756535.1 Cyanobacteriota bacterium | reverse complement strand
ATGACGAGCAAGATGAGGAACGAGTAAACCGTAATCCGGCTAACCCCAAGCATTACCGTAAATTTGGAGCGTTAGGGAAGGCATTTAGCTTGAAGGATTGTCCGGCAGTGGTGCTGATTGATGAGATAGATAAAGCAGATTTAGATTTCCCCAATGATTTGTTGACTGTATTAGACGAACCTTGGGAATTCAAAATTAAAGAAACTGGTGAAACGGTTACAGCGACACATAAACCCATTGTCATCATCACCAGTAACAAGGAAAAAGGTAATCTACCTGCGCCATTTCTGCGGCGCTGCCTGTATCACTATGTAGACTTTCCCAATGACCCGAAACGGTTGCAAGAAATTGTCGAGAAGCACTATCAGATTGGTGGGGAAGCACCACCACCTGCTGATTTAGTAAAAACTGCGGTTGACTGTTTTCTGGATGTTTGGGATAAAGGCGGACTTTTCAAGAAACCGGGAACCAGCGAATTTTTAGATTGGCTCAAAGCACTTCATACATTTGAGTCAAAGCCTTATAATGCAGCACAACTGAAAAAAGACAAACTGCTTCCCTATCGAGAATTACTATTTAAACTTCAACAAGACTGGAAAAAATATGCCAAAGCCTCATGAACTCCTTTGACCCCCAAGATTTGGTAACTCGTGCGTTTGTTCGCCTGCGCCAGAGTGGATTTAATCTGGGTGTGGGTGAGCTTTTGGCAGCACGGCAAGCGGTTGAGGGGGGATTTGGAGAAGATGCAGAGGCACTGGCAGAGACATTAAAGATTTTATGGTGTCACTCTCCATCCCAACAAAGTCAATTTGACCCTATCTGGGAGTCTTTGCAGGTTAGTTCCAAATCCAAACAGTCTAAAAAGCTGCCTCTAGCAGAACCCAAGCCTGAACCACCTCAAGAACGTGTGGAGGAACCCGATAAACCCACGCTATCACCACCTCCCCAAGAGGTTGTAACCGAGATTAAATCTGAACCTGAACTGGCCTCGCTACCTGTTCGGGCACCCTTTACACCTATGGAAAACGAGAATAGCTCAGCATTACAGGCGTACTATCCCATTTCCCGGCGTTCAATGGTCTATAGCTGGCGATACCTGCGCCGTCCCGTTGCTGATGGGCCTGTCGATGTGCTGGATGAGGAGGCGACTGTTAAGCAGGCAACTCGGCAAGGGTTTTATCTGGCTCCAGTCAACCGCAGACGAGAACAAAATCATGCCCATCTATTGCTGTTGGTGGATCAGAATGGTTCAATGACTCCATTTCATCGCTTCACCCGCGACTTGGTGGAAACCGCACGCGATGAAAGTACTCTACAACCTGAGCAGGTCAATGTGTTCTATTTCCACAACGTACCAGCTACCAGCGTCTACAAAGACCTTTACCTAACAGAACCTATTGCCCTTGAAAAAGTATTGGCAAGCTGCGATAACGAAACCAGCGTGTTAATTGTCAGCGATGCAGGAGCCGCAAGAGGGTATCGTAAGTTAGAGCGGATTCGCTCGACAACTAGTTTTCTATTTAAGCTGAAGCGGCACACCACACTCATCGCCTGGTTAAATCCCATGCCGGAAGAACGCTGGATTAGCAGTTCGGCAGAAATTATTGCCAATCTAGTGCCGATGTATGAGATGGATAATGATGGGTTAAGTAATGCGATCGACATTGTACGCGGACAACCTCTCCAACACCTCCATTCCCCTTTCTCATGACAACTGTGGCTGATGCAGAACAAGAACGCGAACGGGCAAGGCAAGCTGTAGAGCGGTTTGTTTGGCGTTTTGATGAGTCGTATCGATTACTGGCGTATCATGCTGCACTGCCTCTGGTGTTGACTCCGGAGTTGGTGAATTACTTACGTAATGAGTTCTTGCGAGGTGAGAAGGTTCCTTGGGTGGCAGAGGTTGACTTGTTGCTGTCTGACTTGTGTTCTCAGGTGGGGTACGAACTTTATGCGATGAATACTCATGTGCGAGCCTATCTGCTAGAGCAAATGGAGCAAGACTCTCGCTTCGGTAAGCGGCGAATGCAGGAAGTTGCCCAAGTTCTATTTAGCTATGTCAACTATCTGGGGCGGCTTAATCCCAAGCGACGGCAGCAGGAATTAGAGGCGCAACGCTGGGCGGCAATGGTGTATTTGGGGGATGAACAGTGCAAAGAGGCAGCAAAAGAGATTGCCCAACGGTTAATAGAAACGAGTAGTGGAGTGGGTGAGGGGAACCTTACTGAGTCAGGAATTCGGGCGGAATTAGCGCGGTTGACCCGAATTACTGAGGAGTTATCACCTCAGTTACAAGAGGAACAGAGTTTGCTGGAGTATGCAAGGCTGATGCAGCAAGTCTTAAGAACACCAGAGGCAGTTAATCCGGCAGAACTGCAACGTTCCTATCAGGTAGAGGGTGTGGAACTGGCTGTTCTGGCTATGGCGTTACCAGAAGCTCTCAAAAAGACTCTGCGTTCTTATGGGACAACCGTAGATAGCCTGGAAGGCTTCCCACCGATACAAACTTTTGAATTTGAGGTAGCAACCATTGCTATCAAGGCAGCGAGAGAAATGCCGCCAGGTATAGAAGCACCGCTGGATGTTGACCTGCAACCCTTTGAGTTTGAATTGGCAACGATACAGGTACCGAATGGCGTTAAAACCGCTGAGGAAGCAGTTTTTGCTAAGACAGGACGCTCGTTTAACGATGTTCAACGAAGCATCTTAAGAGGAGCGTTGGAAAATCAGAGTTACCAAGAAATTGCAGTTTCACTAAACTACGACTTAAGCTATGTGCAATCTCTCGGTGCTAAGTTATGGAAACTGCTGACAGAAGCGCTGGGTAAAAAAGTTACCAAAACTAATCTTAAGTCTGTGTTAAATGCGGAACTAACGATTAACCGCCGTCAGGAGCAAGATTGGGGCTTTACCGAAGACTTAGGGAATGGAGTTGAGCTAGAAATGGTAGCCATTCCTGAAGGCAGTTTTGTCATGGGTTCTCCAGAAGATGAACCTGAACGGTCAAGTAATGAATCTCCCCAACATACGGTAACACTTAAATCGTTCTTTCTGGGTAAATATCCAGTCACGCAGGCACAATGGAAAGCTGTAGCTGCTCTACCCCAAGTTAACCGAGAACTCAACCCTGACCTATCTAGCTTTAAAGGTGAAAATCGCCCTGTAGAAACAGTCTCGTGGTATGATGCAATAGAGTTTTGCGATCGCCTGTCTCAAAAAACGGGACGGCAGTATCGCTTACCCAGTGAAGCGGAATGGGAATATGCCTGTCGAGCAGGTACAACGACTTCATTTCACTTTGGCGAAACGATTACGCCAGAACTGGCAAATTACGATGGCGAATACACTTACGGTGCTGGCGTCAAAGGGGATTATCGAGAGGAAACAACACCAGTAGGTAGTTTTGGTGTAGCCAATGCTTTTGGACTCTACGATATGCACGGGAACGTGTGGGAATGGTGTGCCGACCAGTGGCATGAAAACTATGAAGGGGCACCGACAGATGGCAGGGCTTGGCTAGACGAGAATGATAATTATAATCAAATCCGTGTGCTGCGCGGTGGTTCGTGGAACAACAATCCTAGGCTCTGCCGTTCTGCGTCTCGCATCAACGGCGATGCGGGCTACTGGTACGACCCTTTCGGTTTTCGGGTTGTCTGTGCTGCGGCGAAGACTCTGTAACCCTTTGCCCTCTTGCCTTTTTGCCCTTTTCTCTTTTTCTTTTTACCCTTTTTTGTCTGGAGTGTCAGCCAGTTTTTTAGTAACTTTGAGCTGAATAATTGACGAAGTGAATGGCTAAGACTCTAAAACGACAAACTTTTTAGGGAATTTTTTATTATTCTACCATGTCTTGTTTGAGTTAATAGCTTTTGAGTGCAGACAAACTATCAAAGAAGGGCAATCAAGCAGGTTAGGAATCAATGGCGAAAATAGTTATTAATCGGGAGCGGCGGACAGCACAGTACTTCCTTGAAGACTTGGGGGATGGAATTGGCCTAGAGATGGTACTCATTCCTGGAGGTAGCTTCCTGATGGGTTCGCCGGAGGATGAACTGGAACGTTCCGACAACGAAAGTCTTCAACATTTAGTAACGATTCAACTCTTTTGTCTGGGCAAATATCCAGTCACGCAGGCACAGTGGAAAGCTGTAGCTGCTTTGCCGCAAGTCAATCGAAAACTCGACCCTGGCCTATCTAGCTTTAAAGGTGAAAATCGCCCTGTAGAAACAGTCTCATGGTATGATGCGGTGGAGTTTTGCGATCGCCTGTCTCAAAAAACGGGACGACAGTACCGCCTACCCAGTGAAGCGGAATGGGAATATGCCTGTCGAGCAGGTACAACGACTCCATTTCATTTTGGCGAAACGATTACGCCAGAACTGGCAAATTACAATGGCAAGTACACTTACGGTGCTGGCGTCAAAGGGGTTTATCGAGAAGAAACAACCCCAGTCGGTAGCTTTGGTGTAGCCAATGCCTTTGGATTGTACGATATGCACGGAAACGTGTGGGAATGGT
>JBFLZA010000714.1:0-4522 GCA_040756535.1 Cyanobacteriota bacterium | reverse complement strand
AGTACATAGGATCGACGGATTACACCATCTAATCTGGGTGGCACATCCGGCACATAAAACCAATCCGGTGCTTCCGCTCCCTTCTCCGGTGGTTCAGTCTCTCGCCAATAAATACCGCAATCTTGTCCAATAGCATAGTGTCCGTCCGGATGCAGTCGCTGCAAGGTTGAATCGATGGAGTCAGTCAGAATAATGCTTTGAGGATGCGCTTGAAAATTGTTGACAAACGTACCATCGGATTCTGGCAACTGGGTATGGTCGGGAAATGGAGGCGGTAGAGTAATTTCAGTTAATATCTCACTCATAGCTTCAGTAATATTGCAGCAGTTACTACTACCATCTTGCCCAATCTATCAGCTTAAGACCTGTTCTATTGCTAAAATTCGTCGCCTCTGGTCTAGCTTAATGCAGTTCCAACGCCATTCTTCTGAATCAACTTTCAAACCCTTAAGTTGCTGCCGATAAAAAGGTTCTCGCCTGCAAATACCAAACAACCCCGAAGCATCTAATTCCTGTTGCTTGTTGCGAAATGCTTCCACTCTCGCCCAGATATAAGCTTGCCGTCCCGTAAGTCCCTGTTCCCTAGCTGCTTTGTAAGTAAAAGGAAACATCGGGCCGGCTGAGTTAGATTGATTCCACAAGTCACTACCCATCACGATCGCAGTTTTATGACTTTCTGGATTGATTCCCAAATCAATCAATTGATTTTCCGTGGCAATAGATTTCGACTGTAATGTTTGAAGACAGCGTTTGTCTGCCTCAGCAATAGTTATACCTTGAGATTTGTTCCAACTGCAAAATCCCTTGTTAGTAGCAAAGTTTCCAGGGTCAGTGTGTCCTTTGTAAATAACTGTCGGTTTTCCCGTTGAGGTGAGGTTGCCTTCAGCGAAACCAACCGCTATTGAACCCGGAGCTATTTTACTCCCAAATAACTCGCGAATACTCAGTGGAATATCAGTGAGGTGTTGAGTCGTATATACTCTACCTCTGGGAGGGTTTTGGACAAAGGCAATCACTTCCAGTGCGATCGCACACATCAAAGTCCCTGCAAAAACCCGTCCTATCCAGATTACTTGATTAAGTGTGCGTTGGTACCGATGCCTTAAATGCTGTAAAGCCCCTTTTTTGACCCGCCTGCGACGCAATCGTTTTCCCTGTGAAGCAATTGTACGTGGTGGTTGCTGGAGGGGTGGGCGTTGTTCGTGGTATTGATGGCGCAAAACGGCCTCATCCTGTTGATTTTCAAGTTGAGGTTGCTCCTGATAGTACTCACGCCAATATTCTGCAATCCTCAACTGACTATCCTGACGGTAAATGAGTTCCCACCCTGCACTACTCGGATAGGCATCAACATTCCATTTTGTTGTAAAAATGCTGACGGCTTCTCGTCTACATTCCTCTTGGGACGAGTACCCGTAGGCAATCAGTTTTTCTTCCCCAGTTCTTGTATTGATTATCCAGCACTGCCAGGTATTTTCAGTCTGTGGGTCTCTGGCGTTATCGCTTCCTAATTCTTTCATAGGTTACAGTCGAGCTTAGACGAGCTTAGCTTAGATGTAGATGGCTTGAGCGATCGCTTTGACTGTAACGCAATGAGCAAAAAAGTTTTAGTCCCAAACCATATTTTCACAATTGCCAATATTCTTTCGCCAGCAGAATGTGCTGAGTACATTGCCTTCAGCGAAAACATGGGTTATGTAAGCGCTCCCATTACTACCCATCGAGGGTTTGAATTGCGTCCAGATATTCGCAATAATCAGCGCGTTATCCTCGATGACCCAGAACGTGCTGATGCACTTTGGCAACGGGTGTCAAAGTATATCCCCAGCCAAATTGGAGAATGGCAGGCGGTAGGATTGAATGAACGTTTTCGATTCTATCGCTATGACCCAGGTCAGCGGTTTGCACTTCACCATGATGGTTCTTATCAGCGGCCCAACGGCGAAGTGAGTATTTTAACGTTCATGATTTACCTCAATGAAGGTTTTGAAGGAGGCGAAACTCGCTTCTACCTTCCCAACTACTACAATCTCCAAGAGCGTGAAGTCTCCGTGGTTCCCGAAACGGGTATGGTTCTTTGCTTTGTCCACGAGTTGCTACACGAAGGTGTTCCCGTCATTCGGGGACGAAAGTATGTCTTGCGTTCAGATGTGATGTACAGCCTTACCTGAACCTCTTTTCCCCCCTTTTGAGATCCCCCTCCTGTCCCCCTTAAAAAGGGGGAAGCTAGATGTTGCTTGCGCTTTTTGTTGTTCGGGGGCTAGGGGGGAGCGAGTGATGTTTAACACTTTTAAGACATTCTCTTAATATACTTATATAGCAGTTATAAATGATTCGTGAAAAAAATTAACCACAGATGCACACAGATGCACACAGATAAATGACGAAGTTCTTACCATTCATTGAGGATGGCTATAATTTAATTTTATTTGCATAAAACTAACTATAATTCCCTTTTCCTGTCGATATGAAATTGGTAAGCACGGCAGCTTAGTACCTCCTTTTTAGATTCCGTACTTAGGAGCGATCGCTAAGGAACTGAGCTAGTATCAATCCTTGGAAAATGTTGATGGGAGTGTTGGTAGTGTGAGCCATGCCCACACTACTAGTATTATGGCTAAATCATCCCATCAAGATTACATTATCAATAACATGGATAATCCCGTTATCGGCTTCGATATCGGCGGCTAAAACTGTGGCATTTTTCACTTCAAAGCCATCCGAACAGTCAATTCTAATCGGTGACCCTTCAACGGAGCTAACTGAATCCACATTTTCTAGGTCAGCTTTGGTTAGCTTGCCAGCAACGACATGATACGTCAAAATCCTTGCTAATTGGGGGATATTCTGCAAGAGAGTTTGTATCGTTCCCGGTGGGAGTTTGGCAAAAGCCTCGTCATTGGGTGCAAAGACAGTAAATGGGCCAGGACTTTTTAGGGTTTCTACCAATCCAGCAGCTTTGACAGCGGTTACTAGAGTCTCAAATGAACCCGCACTAACCGCAATATCAACTATATCAGGCATTTGTTTATCCTCATTCATGGGAAACTTAATTAAAAAAATTGTAAAGCAATTAGAATGATTTTATAATTTTCGTATAAATAATTGACTAATGAGCGCAAATAATCCAGAATGATTGGGATTATTTTCCTATGCCAAACTGAATATTCAATGTTTTCAATAAAGGGAAAATTATTGAATATTTTTATTGATTTTATAGAGAATTTAAGAGTTTAAGGGAATGAGTTCTAGCCAATTTAGACAGAACAGCCTCTTGGAAAGGAAATTGTCTCTACTTGACTCAATTGTTGGGTTGAAATTTCCAGCATAATACCTGATTGAGTGGATTGTGCGATCGCTGTGTGGCTACTGTAGGCGATCGCTTTTACCATGAAGTCATCATTTTTATCCGACGACCAAAAAGGGCTACTCTACCAAAGCCGAATTTTGTTTACCTACAACTTAGGCTAAAATCTGCTCAAACCAAGTATTCTGCTTTATAGGGTTTGAGGGGTAAGGAAATGGTTGGTTTGAAGAGCTTATTGGCGAGATTGGCTGGGGTTACTTTGGGAGGACTTGCCACGGTTGCGGGTTTGTCCTTAATTTGTGAGTCAGCATCCGCTCAAGCCGCCTATGGGAGTTATGTCGGTGCGGGAGTAACCTTTGGGGTTACCGACGGCCCTCAAGACAACGGCAGACAATTTGGTGGAGTCCTTGCTGTACGTTACAAACTCTTAGAACTTCCTGTATCCTTCCGAGCACAAGCTTTGATTGGTTCTGGAACGGCTGTTGTGCCAACGATTTCCTATGATGTTCCCCTCAATTGGCAAACGGATGCTTACCTGGGGGTAGGTGCGTCATTTGCCAGTGGCAGTACACCTTCACCACTCGGAGATAAGACGAGTTTGGCACTTCAACCGGGTGTAGATTACGTCGTTCCCAATAGCAACACTGTACTTTTTGGCAATGCCATCATTGCTTTTGATGCTTATCGCAATGGAGGAGGAACCGCCTTTTCCGTGCAAGGTGGCGTCGGTGTGAGATTCTAGTGCAAGAAGGCAGAAGGCAGAAGGTTCCAAGGAAAGAAAGCTTGTACAGTAAGCTTTTTAACCTTTTTGAACGGGTGGGTTATTTATGCCATGCTGCACAGCTACTTGTTGTGCAAAAGTGACTGAATGCGCTGAGGAGGCCAGTAAATTTTGTAGGCTTGACCAATGATATAAGGTTGTTCCAAAAAGCCCCAAATATGGGAGTCAAAACTGTTGTTGCGATTATCACCCATAACAAAATAAGAGTTAGCAGGTATGAGCAGTGGCCCTGATTCATAACTGGGTGGTTCTGTAATGTAGGATTCTTGTAGGGGTAGGTTGTCGATAGAAACGACCCCCTTGGTAATCCGAATGATTTGTCCCGGTTCACCAATGACTCGTTTGATATAATATTCTGCTTTACTTTTTGCTGTATTACCTTCGAGCAATCTTGCCGCCTTAGGGACTTTGAAAACCACCATATCTCCTCGTTG
>JBFLZA010000713.1:0-4522 GCA_040756535.1 Cyanobacteriota bacterium | reverse complement strand
GATGCAACTCCTCATGTATCCGCAGCCAGAGGAACTCATCCCAAATCGTCTCAAACAGTTTGCCTCCCTGCTAGGACTAGAATTTTACTTCAATTACTTAGTCACAGATGATGGGTCTTCTCTGCGGCTTAACGCCAGTGTAGGCATTGATGAAAATACCTGTGAACAGATTCAGTCGCCAGATTTTGGAGAGGCAGTTTGCGGGACGGTGGCGCAGTCTGAGTGTGCGATCATGGTGGAAGACGTGTACAACTATGGCGACTCCCGCTATAACCTGCTCCGTAGCTTTGGTATTAATGCTTACCTCTGTCATCCCTTAATGGCGGAGGGCAATCTGATCGGAACGCTGTCATTTGGCAGGCGCACAGGGAATTGCTTCGAGCCAGAGGAGATCACCTTATTACGTACAGTATCTGATCAGGTAGGAATGGCGCTGCATCGATCGCGGCTGGTGGCAGATCTCCAGAACAAGGCCAACGATCACAAGCAAACAGAAGCAGCCTTGCGTGAAAGCGAAGTGCGGCTGAAGGTTGCGCTCCAAACTGCCAAACTGGGTTCATGGCAGCTAGACCTTACCACCCATCAACTCACCACTTCCGACCTCTGCAAGACGAACTTGGGACTGTCGCCATCCGATGACCTGTCTTATCAGCGGTTGTTTGAATTAATCCACCCGGATGATTGCGATCGCGTTCGGGCAGCGGTCAGGCGTGCGATAGAAGAATACCTTGACTACGAAGCTGAGTATCGTGTGATTTATCCTGACGCAAGCATCCATTGGGTTCTGGCACGGGGTCGCGCTTTTTACAACAATGGGATGCCCTTGCGGATGATCGGTGTTACTCAGGACATTACTGAACGTAAACAGGCACAAGCAGAACATACCCAACTTATCCGTGAACAAGCCGCCCGCGCTGAAGCAGAACAGGCAAGCCAGATGAAAGATGAGTTTTTAGCGATGATCTCCCATGAGCTTCAGTCGCCCCTCGTCGCCATCCTCGGTTGGACGCGGTTACTCCGTGCCAATCCGCCCAATCCAGCCATGCTGATGAAATCGTTAGAGACGATCGAGCGCAATGCCACCCTGCAAGCTAAACTGATCAAAGACTTGCTGGATATCTCCCGCATCAGTGCAGGTAAACTGCATCTCAGCCTCCAATCTATCGAACTGCAATCAGTGATCGAAACAGCGATCGCCTCTGTTAGCCACCTGGCCCAAACCCAAGAAATTGACCTAATAGGGTGGGAAATCAAGGGTCAAAACATTGATGGCGTTTTAGTACAGGGCGATCGCGATCGACTTCAGCAAATTATCTGCAATCTGCTGACCAATGCCATTAAATTTACCCCAAAGTTAGGCAGCATCAATGTTGAACTTTCAGTGATTGAAGGTCATAATTTCTCTGATGCCTCCTACGCTCAAATCTGTATCACAGACACGGGCATTGGCATCCCTGCTAAATTTCTTCCCCATGTCTTTGATCGCTTCCGTCAAGACGAGCAGTCAGGTTCATCCGGTGGATTGGGACTGGGGCTTGCGATCGCCCGTCATCTGGTAGAACTCCACAGTGGTACGATTCATGCCGAAAGTCCTGGACTTGGGCAAGGTGCAACCTTTACTATCAAGCTGCCGCTGCTGAGAACCCCAATATGAACACGCCAGAGGTCGATCAAGAGTTTGAAGCGCTACTAGACTACCTCAAGTGTAGGCGTGGCTGCGATCTAACAGGCTACAAGCGTTCCACCTTGATGCGTCGGTTCCAGCACCGGATGCAAGAAGTGGGAATTGAAAACTATGGGGATTACTTGCACTACTTGCAGCGTTATGATCAAGAGTGGGTTACCCTGTTCAACACCATCACCATCAACGTCACGGCCTTCTTTCGCGATCGCGACGCTTGGGACTATCTGGCTAACCAAATTATTCCCCAAATTATCAATAGTAAGCAGCCCCATGAACAAATCCGAGTCTGGAGCGCTGGCTGCGCCTCTGGGCAAGAACTCTATACCTTGGCTATCTTGTTGGCTCAAGCCCTTGGCATCAAGCAGTATTTGCAGCGAGTTCAAATTTTCGCCACGGATATAGATGAAGACGCTCTAAATCGATCGCGGCGAGCCACATATAGCGACCTTGAGGTAGCAGCTATTCCTCCAAACCTTCTGGAAAAGTACTTTGAGCAAACCGAGCAAGGTTATGTCTTCAATGCGGAACTTCTCCGTCGCATCATCTTTGGTCGCCATAACCTGGCTAAGGATGCGCCCATGTCCAAAATTGATTTGTTGACTTGTCGCAACACGCTAATGTACTTCAACACAGAAATGCAAGCCAGTATCTTGGTGCGCTTTCATTTTGCCCTGAAGCCCAATGGCTTTCTCTTCTTAGGTAACGCTGAGACGATAGTCACCCACAGACAAATCTTTACCCCAGTCAACTTTAAGCATCGTGTCTTTGCCAAAGGGCTGAAACTGAGTCTAGATGACCACTTGCAGATAATACCCCAGACTCGCAAAAAAAAAGCAGTTGACCCTCTGGCTACCCAAATACACATCTGGCAAGCCGCCTTTGACATGAGTCCATTCGCCCAGCTAGTCGTAGATCTCAACGCTTGTTTGGTAATGGCTAACGCCCAGGCTAATGCTCTGTTTGGGTTAACCAACAGCGATTTGGGACGCTCCTTTCAGGATTTAGCTCTTGGGCGGCTTATTAGTTCACATACCGATATTCACCAGCTTTTTGACAAGCGCTGCCCGGTAAGCCTGAAGTATGTAGAGTGGGCAACCTCTCAGGACACAACCTATCTAGACATTCATATCACACCTATATCAGCTCCAAGTGGTAGCCTCCTGGGTGCAAGCCTTACTGTTCTCAGCTCAAAACAGCCGTTCCAGCTAAACGTTAGCCAACATAGTTAGTTGAGTATCAATACTCACGCATCTGAGTTGGCAAACACTTATCGCATTTTGTTGGCGATCGCCTCTACTTTTAGTTTACAATCTTTTAAGGTTTGAAAAATTTGCGATCGCTTCTGATTTTAGTAACTTTTCTTTACAAGCTTTCTTCTTTAACTGAGTTAGGTCATTTTGTTCCTGAGTGCGAAGCTGGGCTGTTGCTGTAGAACCTACTTTCTGCGCGATCGCTTCCTGCTACTGGGTGAACCGAATGGGTGAGATCCAATCCTCCAATTGGATTACCTACATCTATGAAGCATCATCTGGGCTACCAGCACTAAGATGCATCTTGTAGCTGACCCAAAAAATTCGGAATTCGGAATTAATTAATTCAGGACATCATCCAGGAAAAAAAGCCATGATTCGCCACCAGAGGTATCAGCTTGCTCTAAGAGCCTAAGCAACCTACAGACTACAAGCGACAATCACAGGGTTACGGAACAAAACGCTTGCATTCAGCCACTTTATATTTTGTCCAATCAAAAAGAATTTAAACAGCTCAAGGCAAGAGGTTCGTTTAAATCACTTAAATGCAGACATGCTAACGCTTTGCCATTTTTGGATATTTGCCGATAAACCGCCAATACAAGCGAGGAATTAGACTATGGGGCAATTTCACAACCTTAATACAGTATCAATGCAGGTTCAATCTAGCAGACTACAGTCGAATCGAGGAGAACAACAGAAGATGAAAGCACGAGAAACCTGTTCCCAAAACAATCATTCTGTTAACGTTCCCAGGTAATTAGTGACTGTATTCTCAAGGGGCTTTTGTTATGAACGTAAAAACGGATAAGTCTACATCTCAAAATTCCATCAGCCACCTTCATTTTCAGGAAACTACCAAAAAAGCAGAGACCCAAACTTTAACCCAACTGTTCTTTGAAGAACTGCACAAAGCGCTAAGCTGGCAAAAACAAACCCTTGCTGAGGCAGCAACAGAAATTCAGGAATTACTCAAGCAACTAGAAGAAACGAACCCGGCTGCAACCGAGGTAGAAAAAACAGCTTTCGTCACGGCGGCAATTGAGCCAACACGCAGAGAACATTTTCTCGGCGCATTGCAAGCTGGATGGAAGGAAGCCATTCAAGAGTTTCTAGATAAACCCTATCTTCATATTGGGATTGCCACTCTTGAAGGGTGGAAGATAGCAGATTGAGCGGAAAAATGCGTAAGTCCTGTAGGTGTAAAAAAATGACCGTAGATTTGTCGGGGTTCACTTTAGTCAGGATGCCTACTATATAACAGTTTCACGCCTTCATACCCCGCCCTGCCACTGTGCGTTTATTTAGGTTCACCCTACAGCTTGACAACTATTAAGCTCTCCCGTATCTATAGTGATAACAAAAAAGACTCCAGATTATTGGAGTAAATTCAGGATTAAATATTATGATTCACTGGAGTAATTAATAACGACTCGTGTCGAAGACGCAGAAAACCGCTCGTTCCCTATCTGGGATTGCCGGAATTGTGGCAGTTGCCACGCTGATTAGTAAAGTTTTTGGTTTGGTACGCCAGCAAGCGATCGCAGCTGCTTTTGGTGTCGGGCCGGCTGTTGATGCCTACAGCTAC
>JBFLZA010000712.1:0-4539 GCA_040756535.1 Cyanobacteriota bacterium | reverse complement strand
TAGCGATGAATATTGATCGGGTAGGGGCACGATATTATCGTGCCCTTATCGTTCTACCTCAATGATTTAGAAAGGCAGATCGATTAGGATTTCTTGATTTTCAGGATGATGCTGGGGGTTTTCTGGATCGTCTGCCCAGCGCCAAGGATTTTCCAGAATATATCGTCGGATATTATGCAAAGATTCTTCAATACGATTGATGTGTTCGTAAAGATTACTTTGCCAAATTAATGATGTGCCTTTTGTATTGCAGATGAGGTTGATGCGTCTAGTGACTACACCTTTATAAGAACGAATTACTGTGGGAATAGAACCGGGAACAGGTTTACCAAATTGTTCGGTTTTGGGTATACGATCTTGTTCTATCGTAGGGGCACGGCAATGCCGTGCCCTAATCAGGATATCGCTAATCACCAAAATCCCATGTAAATGATTCGGCATGATAACAAAGGTATCTAATTCAACATGGGGAAAATGATTAGGGATTGCTTGCCAACAGGTAAAGGCAATATAACCCAAAGCATTTAATCGCATTTCGCCCTTAACCACATCGCCAAATAGACATTGCCGCGCCTTGGTGCAGAGGGTGATATAGTACGCTCCCGGTTGGCTGTAATCGTATCCTTTCAGACGAATGGAACGGCGGTGATGTTTTTCGGGTTCATAGGGCATAGTTGAGATGGATGCGATCAAACGCAGGTTTTTTTGGTTTTAAAGGATTCGTTGTTTAATATTAGGGCACGGCAATGCCGTTCCCCTACGAGATCAGATGAATATTAATCGGGTAGGGGCACGATATTATCGTGCCCTTATAGCCGTTTCGCGAATCACTATCGGTGGCAATCATAAGTCTTATTGAGAGTAGATACCTTAAAGAATCTCTACTAGTGGTAGAGTAAAATTGTAAACGTAACTGTGGAACCTAAGCCCTCTCCCGGACTATAAAAATTCACTACACCACCCATCGCCTCAACTAGCCTTTGGGAAATAGTCAGTCCCGAATCTGTACCGCAATATTGGCAGGTACGTTCATCACCAGATATTTGTCTGAAGGGTTTAAATAACTTGTCTTGTTTGTCGAGAGAAACACCAATACCAGTATCTTTCACTCGGATTTTTACTACTCCAGGTAGTTCTTGTTCCTTAAACCTTACCTTTTTCTTGATTAACTCAGCACTAATCGTTATCCCACCTTCGTGGGTAAACTTGATAGCATTTCCAATCAGATTTAAAAGTACTTGCAAGAGTCGCTGATAGTTGCCATAAACAATAATTTTGTCATCAATTTCAGGCAATTTAATATCGAACGTAAGATTCTTTTGTTGAGCTTGATTATAAGTAAAATCTCGAGCATGATTGAGTAACTCTAGGAGCCGGACTTGACCCATCTCTAGCTCGATTCTGCCAGCTTCGATTTCGATAATATCCAGGATATCGTTAAGGATGTCTAATAAATGTAGGGCTGATTTGTAAGCATCATTTAGAAACTCCGCCCGTTTTTCAGGGGTATCAACCCTACCATCGATGATCAATTTTAAGGCAGCGATGATTTCGTTAAGTGGTGGGCTTAATTCGTGGGCGGTATTGAGTAAGAATTGTGTTTTGATGTTGTGCTGTGCCTGCTCAAGCGCGTATTTTTGCGAGAACCAACAGTCTTCGCTGCGCTCATAGTACTCTTCAGCCTCAAAGGACAACTCTGATTGCAGTACTGACCAATAGTCCTGTACTTCACTGAGTAATCCTCCAGACAATAAGTAAGAATCATTTTGAGATTTTTCTTGCCATTCTTTTAAAGCATCTTCTACTCGGTCAATCAGCCGTTGGAGTTCCCGCTTTTCCTGACGCCATATCACAAACTGTTCCCACTCATCCATCAACGCTTCATGAGCTAAATCAACCCAGGCATCTTCCTGGCGATTTTCTTGCCCAGTAACCAACAATCGACCTTGAATCAATTCATCTAAAATCGCCCCTACCCTGTCGCTACCCATTGCCAATAGTTTGGCTTTTAGTTGCCGTTGCCGCGTATCTTTTATCCCCTCACCCCTTCGCACCAGCTTTAAGAATATCTGCTTAATCCATTCCTGTTCTTGAGGCGATCGCTCCTGCTGGGGAGACTCTTTGAGAAAATCCTTATAAGTGTAAAGCTTGTCGGCGTGACGGTTCAGCGCTCCCTTAACTCCCCCCAGTACTCGATATTGTTCTATACTTAGCTGATGTTTTTTGCGATCGCTCTTAGCGCTACCCCTTGGGTAATCACGTTTCTCCCAAAGTTCTGTTAAAGCAAACTGCAACAGAGGCAAGCATTCCTTTTCTTGACCGACATCATGTAGAATCGCTCCTAGTAATCCATCCGCAAAACTATACCCTTGAAGGTTTGCAGGAGTTGCTATTGCCTCCTCCAATTCTGCCCCCAATAAAGGTGGCATATAAACCGCTTCGGTTTGAATTAGTCGAGTCAGCGATTCATAGCTCAAACAAGGTTCCAGAAAATCTGCCCGCATCGTTGTTACAATCGCCAAGCGCGAGTTAGGACTCTCAGCAACTTGAGTCAGCAATTCAATAAACAGGCGTCTCTCCTCTTCTTTCGGACAAAGCGTAAATACTTCTTCAAATTGATCTACCACCAACAACAATCGCTCTGAATCGGAAAGTCGCTCAATTACCGGATGTAAACCCTTTGTTTTAATCAGAGAATAAACTTCTCGCCCTTCGGTTTTCCCAAACAGCTCAATCAAGACTGTTTTCAACTCAGCTAGTGGTTCATCTCCCGGTAAAATTGGTTCCAAGATTCGCCAACCATTCTTTTCCAACCGAGGAATCAATCCTGCCCGAACTACTGAAGATTTACCACTCCCTGATGCCCCAATAATTGGCACAAAATTAGCTTGTCCCAACTTTTCCATGAGCAACTGGACAACCTTCTCCCGCCCAAAAAAGAAACGCGCCTGTTCTTTACCGAAAGCCTGCAATCCTTGATAAGGACAAGTTTCATCAACAACCACTGTCGTCTTTTTGGGTGGATACTGGACTAAAGTAAGCGATCGCCCCCAACCCAGACGAATCGGTTCTTGCCCACTGCCTTTGAGTTCCCTGGCAATGAAGTCAAATAGGCGATCAACTGTCACTTGACCATTATCCCCCGCCCTCTCTTGGGACAATCCTGCCAGTAAAGCGCCAGTAAACATACTATGCTGTTCGCTTTTTTTCGCCCATGCTTGCTCAAATCTTCGGCAAGCTGTGATTAGATAATAATCTTGTCGCGACCTAAAGACTGTAAGAGCATTTTCTACCAAAGCACGCTCTAAAAATTCCCCACTGTGGCATGAATCAAAAATTACCACCAAATTACTTAAATCTGATTGCCGAATAAGCTGATTAAGTCCATTAAGCGAAATGCCACCCCCCTTAACAATCCACTGTTCACCAGCTTTGGTAACGTTGCAATCAGACGCTGCTAAATATCCTTGCGGTTGTTCTAGACTATCAACCCCCGTCACTCCCGTGATGCCATGCCCAGTGAAATAAATCAATACCTCGTTCTTAACAGCCTGTTCCAGTAGGAGTATTCTTAAGGCGTCAGCTAGTTGCTTTGCAGTCACTTCCCCATTCAACAGAGTTACTCGATAACTGCCATGCTGTTTCAATACCTCAGCTACTGCTGCTGCATCGGTTGCTGTTTCGCTCAAAGGCGGCAGTAGCGGATTACTGTATTTGGCAATTCCCACAACCAGGGCATATCGAGCCATATTCAATAGTCTTGGATAACAGGGCTGACGAGCAGGTTAACTAAGAACTAAGATAGCCGAGGAGCTCACAACCTGCCAAACTGGCATCCTGGGCAGAGCGTCCGTAAACCGAACTCACCCGGACGTGCGATCGCATCCAAAAACTGTTGCCAATTGAGCTATCCTCCCTAATTTCTTTCTAACGAGCCGTATATCCTCCGTCAATCGGCAAAGCGACACCTGTGATAAACGCTGCCTCATCGCTTGCTAAGAATAAAGCTGCCGCTGCGACATCCTCTGGGGTAGGCATTCCAGGCAAGGGGTTTATGTTCTCAATCCGCTGACGCATCTGTTCAGGGTTAGAGCTAGAGCAGATGAAGTTCTCCAATAGTGGCGTCTGAACGACCGTGGGGCATAGGGCGTTGACCCGGATGCGTCGATCTGCATACTCGATCGCTGCTGCACGGGTAAGCTGAATCACGGCCGCCTTGGAAGCCGAATAGGGTGGATTCTTGCCAAAGGCAACTAAGCCAACAATGGATGCCATGTTCAGTACAACTCCGCTCCCTTGATCGAGCATTGCAGCAATTCCGTACTTCATCCCGAAATACACCCCATCTAGGTTCACTGCCAGCACCTTCCGCCAGTTCTCTAGGGTACTCTCAGCCGTGAGAGCGTGTTCACCAGTGATTCCAGCGTTGTTGAAGAGGATATCCAACCGACCATAGTGCCGAACGGTTTCGGCGATCATGGCTTCAACCGAAGCCGGATCGGTCACGTCTACCTTCACAAACCGACCTTCAGGAAGGGC
>JBFLZA010000711.1:0-4541 GCA_040756535.1 Cyanobacteriota bacterium | reverse complement strand
CACTGCACCTAATGCAGCAGGCTTTCGACACCCAGGAATTTTCTTTCATGTTGGCTGGAACTTTAGTGGCGATGTCAGCGGCGGCTATGTTAGTTGTTTATTTCCTAATGGGGAGTTACGTTGGCTACCTGACTCATATGGCTCAATACCCCAGCCTATTTTAGTCAGTTCAGCAGATCAACTGCCCGTTTCCTCTTGAGGACTTGACGAAGTGCAGTAACCAAGGTTATCGTAGAATACGCAGTACGCAGTACGGGGTTATAGCTCAGTTGGTAGAGCACCTCAATGGCATTGAGGGGGTCAGCGGTTCGAATCCGCTTAGCTCCACTAGATACAATAGAAGAGAAGTAGTCAGCAATTAGTCTTTAGTTAGCTACGCTCATTGTAAAAAACTTAGTCAACCGACTCTATTCAGCTAAACCCTTCGACGGGCGATTATGGAGTAAGGCGTTGAGTGGTTGTGTCAAGCCCATGGCCATTGACACAATTACTACATTAATGTCGATGATGAAGATATTGGCTACATTGAAAGCTATCTATGTTAGCGAAAAATCACTGACCCGCGACTTCCAGTCGAGGGCTTGGAGGAAAGGACAAGCCTACTCCTAATTGCAAAGGATTTTTATGAGTCATCAGCCGTAGAAGTCAACTTCACGCTTTAAGACTCAGGGCGGGAAAGGGGCGGATGTCCCTACATTACTCATTAATAAAGACTCTTTTAGGGATATTGGTATGCAGTCTGAACAACAACAGCGCATCATGGGCTACTTCATTGAGGAGGCAAAAGACCATCTCAATACCATTGAGCAGGGTTTGCTAAGTCTGCAAACCACAATGGAAGATAGGGAAATGCTCAATGAAGTCTTCCGTGCTGCCCATTCGGTGAAAGGCGGGGCAGCGATGTTGGGAATTAATAGCATTCAGCAAACAGCCCATCGCCTCGAAGACTGCTTCAAAGTCCTACAAGAGTCGCCAGTTACAATAGACGGTCAATTAGAATCTCTCTTTTTGCGGGTATTTGATACCCTTCAAGCCCTCGTAGAACAACTACAAAGCCCCTATGGTTTGTCCGAGGAGACAGCCAAACAGATCATGTCGGAGGCTGAGCCGATTTTTGAGGAACTTAATACCCATTTAGAAAGGCTCGTCCACCAAACCGAACGTTCTTCTGTAGCAACAGTTCAAGCACCTAAGGTAGCAGCAGTGGCAAATTCTCAACTCAATACAGGAAATACCAAAACCTCGCCAGCGGTTTTTAAACGAGATGTTCTGCTAGAACTGCGAGAGATGCTACAGCTGTTTAAACAGCAAGACTTGCCCGAACACCGGGCAGCTTTACAAGAACACTGCCGTCATTTGGCAAGGTTGGGTGAATCACTGGACTTGCCAGGTTGGGACGAGTTACTGGAAACGGCAAGATTAGCGATCGCTCAACCCACCAATTCCTACCGCCTGCTGGCCAACCTCGTTATTAAAGAAATTAAACAAGCTCAAGAATTGGTTGTCGCCGGTCGCTCGGTTGAAATTGGCGTGAGTGAACAGCTCCAAGCCTTAGCCCCAGAGCGTACTGCCGCCGCCTCACAGGCTCACGAACCAGAGCTTACCTTAACATTTGACGATGATGACTCCGAGTTGGAGTCCGGCACCAGAGAGTCTGAGACAGGCGCAGCAGACGAGTACAACTGGCTTCAAGACGAGAATGGCTCCACCTATCTGTTTGACAGTTCTAATCGGGAAGCTTGGGAAGACACTCAAGATGACGCGCACGCAGAGGACTTATTCTCCGATAACACTGCCGAAATCACGTTTCATGAAACCCCTACCTCATCGGCACACTCCAGAAGCACAACTTCCCGATTTGCTGATACAGCATCAGTAGCAACGCCAGGAGCACCACCGATTGAGCCAGAAGTTGGCATGGCTGAACTCAATACTCTGGCTGATATCTTTGAAGGTCAAACCCCCGATCTTGATCAAACCTGGCAAGAAGAAGAAATCCTTAACTTCGATGACGAGGAATTGGCAGGGACTTCAGGAGAACTATTTGATTGGGATGACCAAAACGATTTCTCTGACCTTGTTGGCGATTTTGATGGCTGGTCAATAGAATCCGATGGAACAGCGATCGCTCAAGCGGGAGCATCAGCATCGAATAGCGATGATTTGATGGACTTGTTTGGGGATGACTTCAGTGATACAGACGCGATCGCTGAGTTAGGAATGTCAGAATTTACCCTTGACACTCAGCAATCTACAGACTTAACCAGGGAAACCCATACACCTGAAACCCCCCTGTTTTCAACAGATACGGATGACCAGTTTGCCGACCTGCTATTTGAAGAAGATAGCCCCGATTTAGAGTTAGCGTCTGGCACCTCATCCAATGATTTGAGCAGTTTATTTGGTGAGAGCTTCTTTGAAGAAGAAAGCCCTCTGGAACAAAACCAAGAAAAGGCTCAATTCGATGTTGACGCTTTCTTGCAAATGCCAGAGCAGGAAGATGAGTTGTTTGCCATGCCCCCAGAGGATGATTCTGAGGCAGAACCCTGGGAATTATTGACCAGTACAGACTCTTCAGAGGAACAAGAAGAATCTCTAATTGAGGGTTTCACTGACCAAGAGAATGACTTTTTGACCTTTGAAGACACATCTCAATCCTGGGAAGATACCGATGGGGATGGAAACGGGTTTGACTTCGACGATAGTATTGCCGGCAGGGACATCGCCCCAGTGATCGAGATGTTAGGAGCATCGGAGCAAGACGAGCTGGCGCAGTCAGATATGGACTTTAGCGATCTGTTGGAAATTTCACAGAGCGATCGCTTTGTGGCAGAGACTCCTGAAGATCTGGAGTTCGGGGAAGAACTCCAGAACGAGGATACAGCAGCGAATTTCGACTTCGATGCCTTGGACTGGGATGAATCTTCCGATGATTTTAATTTTGCTGATAATGAAGATTTAACGGGAAGCGAAGATGCGCTCGCAGATGATACTCCTAGTGTTGCTCCCGCTCCTACATCGTTTGAAGAATTAATGGGGGATGGGGATGAGCCAGAGTTAGTGTTGGAGGATATCAGTTTTGCGGAAATAGACACCGCAAGCGAATCATTCGATCTCGATTTCAATTTAGAGGCAACATCCGCTAGCCCCTTCGAGGTAGAACTCCAGAGTACTGAAGATTTAGGTGACTTGTTTGAAGATGAGGCACTTGGGGAGAGCGAGGCACCCCAAAGCATTGATTTTGAACCATTGGAAGATTTCGACGAATTTTTCGATACACCCACTGCCCAAACCGATAGTGAAGCCTTGTCAGAAGCATCCGTCCTCACCCTTGAAGGACTTGATAGCCCCACTACCGAGGAGCCAGAAGCCCCGGATTTTGATTCTCTGAACGCCTTCTTTGATGCTGAGGAAGCTAGCGATCAAGAGGGTGAAGCGTTGCCAGAAGCCCCAGAGTTGTCATTTGAGAACTCTCTCGACTTTGAAGAGTTTTCTATCTTCGATACACCAGAAACAACAAATGATTGGGAAAGCACAGAAGACCTGAATTTGCAAGAATTTGATGCTCAAGATGATGCTTTTGCACAACAGCTCTTTGAATTGAGTTCCACTGACGCAGAACCAATTGCTGACCTCTCATTTGAGGCATCTGGTGAGGATGTATTTGATGAGGAACTCTTTGACATTGGAACCTCAATAGAGTCCCAAGAGGCTGAATCCAGCACACCTGAGTTTGAATTGAGTTCCTCTACATCAGACTTAGAAGCGCTGTTTGATGATGAAACATTAGGGGAAACTGAAGCAACAACGGTAGAAACGCCCGAAACTTCTGACCTTGATTTGTCATCGTTCGCTTTAGAACAACTCAATTTTGATGCGGACTTGTTTGGCAGTGACTTGTTCCCATCAGACGAGTTGGGAGTTGAGACACAAGAAGCTTCAGCCCCAATGTTTGCATTTGAGGAAGAGCCTAATAATGAAGGGGTAACCGTTTCGAACTCACCCGAATCAGACTGGGAAGCGCTATTGGGTGATGACATCTTGGAGGATAGTGGTTTCCTCAATCTTTCCGAGGAAAATACATGGGAAACGGAGCAGACGGCTGACACAGAGCAGGAGTCAGCGATGTCACCGATGGCAAGTCCTGTTAACACCAACGAACTCATCAGCATGGATGAATTTGCTGATTTAGAGGCAATGTTGGAAGCAGCAAGTGCCAGCCCTGACTCCGGTGCTAAAGAGATTGATGTGTTTCAAGAACTAGACGATCTTTTAGAAGAACTGCCTCCCGTAGCGACTCCCCTTACTCCAGCTTCAGCCAGTCGTTCTACCGCAGATACGACTAGTATGGAAGACGCCTTTGGAGACTTAGAGAGCCTGCTAGAACAAGCGGAGAAGACAATGGGGGGACCTCCGTCGGTGAGAAATAGCCAGAGCTCAGTTCGTCCCATGATTCGTCGAGGCATCCGGTCAGAGCAGAATATGCGGGTGCCGATTAAACAACTAGACAGCCTCAGTAACTTGGTTGGAGAACTAGTGGT
>JBFLZA010000710.1:0-4546 GCA_040756535.1 Cyanobacteriota bacterium | reverse complement strand
GTTTGATAAAGATAGGTCTCAAACAAGCGCCTAAAGTGGCTGGTCGTGCTGCGTTAGGTATTGCGGGTGCTGGTGGCTTAATAACTGGTCTTGCCGCTGATGCTATAGTCGGAAAAATCCTTGAGGATGACGAGCATTCATCTCAGCATGAACGTGATGCTAGAAAAACTGGCAGAATAGCTGGGCAAGTTGCTTCAACAGTTGGCGCAGTTGGTGGTGCTGTGGCGGCTGGAATGATTGGTGGTACTGTGGCGATTGCTGGTGCTGTCGCAGCCCCCGCAGTATTAGGAGTCGGAATAGGTATAGGTGCTTATCACCTGACAAAAGGAAATAAAAGTAACGGAAATAACCGCGATAATCAATGTCAATAAAGTCTGCTAGAGATTGAAATTACATGATGAGTGATTGCCCTCTCTTCAGTAAGAAGTCCGAACTCTTAACGATGAAATACAAAAAGCACCTGTGTGGAATCAGTGAGAATTTTAATATATAGCGTTTCTCTGAGTCATGAGGTACACCCTATCCTACTCTTCCATTTTGCCAACAGAATAGAGAAAACCAACTGTACCTCACCAGTATGAGAATTGCTATATAACATTGACAGCGCTCGATACTACTTAATCAGGGTTTCCTGTCAAATGATAAATAAATAGAAGCATTCCTTCCATGCTTTTTTTATATTCTTGAACTAAGCTATTGTTCGCAGCTAATGGAAACAAATTAAATATATCTTCAATTGCTATATTAAGACAAAAAATTTCAAAGGAAATTATTATTTTCAGAAAATGCCCAACTTCATCATTAACTTTAAAATTACTCTGTATTTCTTGAGCTATGCAAAATGCAGAGGAATGTACATAATTTGAAAAGAATTTATAAAAGAATTGTTTAAATCTTTGCTTAATTTTCTGCTCATTAGGCAAAGATTTAGCATTAGACTTTATTAGTCTCTCTGTATATATAGTTTCGTTATCTTTATAACAGCCATTTTTCTCTACAATCTTATCTCTTAAGACCTTACTAAATTCTCGATTATCTGTAATTGAATGATAAATACTTCCATAAATAGTCTGGGTTTGTTTTCTCAGCTTTTTAAAAAAAGTATTCTCTTCTATCTTTTGTTTTATATTCGCCAGTTCGCTTTCTATATTCGGTTTTCTTGTAGCACCACCAAGTGCTTCTCCCATATTGCTGCACTCAATTAATTCGTAAGCCTTAAAAATTAATAATCTAAGGTTACGTTCTTCATCTTCAATATCTTCAATCGTTAAATAATAAAAAGGTCTATAAGATTCAGCAAGAGTTCTCGTCAAACTGCCAACGGCTGTAAGACTAAAAAATTCTTTGTCAGAATTTGGTAATAATCCAAAAGCAGCTTTTGAAATTAGTACTATTCTGTGATACAGGAAAATTCTAATAGTATCTATTTCACTTTTATGTTCAATTTCATGTGATTTTTTTTGATCGCTATACAGGAAATCAATTAGTTGAGAAGCTACAGAGATAGATGATTCAAAAGATGTTAATAATGTTTCGTAATTCATATCGCTTATGGCATGGTGCTATGAGCATCGTAAGCTCTCCTTATTGAGCTTAACCTAATCAGACAGTCAGAAAGGTAGAATCTTCCTCAGCACAGCAAGAATGGGACACACCTAGAGATCACACAACGTTGCAAGAAACGAAGGGAGTATTTGGTGTTCGTATGACGGGTGCTGGTTTTAGGGGAGCTTGCGTTGCTTTGGTTGCTGCGCGTAAGAGTGAAGTGATCGCCCAAAACAGACTTGAACGATACAAGCGATCGCGCGACGCTCACAGCACAGTGTTAGACCGACTGCCTACCGCTACTGTTCTCCATGTAACGGCGTAAGACCGAGTTGATAAGGCTTCTATACTCCGCACCTTGCGATCGAAACCATGCCATAACCTCAGGGTCTAGCTGAATCAGGTTATGAGTTTGAGCGGCTGGCACTCTCAGCACAGCCTTCTCAAAAAATTCATCGGTTAGAGGCGGAATATCAGAGTAATCAATCTCCTCATCCGTCATTGCCTCTAGTGCCGCCCAATCAGTACGAGAGGTATTGCTCGAATCGTTGACGTTCATATCGGGAAAGCCTTTCGTGCTGAGATAATACGGATTACATCACCCTCGTCAGTTCAGTTTAGCAAGGTGTTATTCCGCACCAACTAAGGCACTGACTACCCTCCATTTTCATCAGTTTCCTCCTCAAATCCCAACCAAAAGAGTAATACTTCTTCTACCTCCGCCAATTGCTCTGGTGTCAAATCCCCCAACTTTCGGAGCAACTTTGCATGAGGAATTGTAATGATGTTTTGCACATCAAATGCACCTGCCCGAAGAAAGCGGACTTCGATCACCACCTCAAATCTTGAGCCGCGTGGGCTAGTTGTGTGAGGGATTAGGGTCGCTAACGCACGATCTTGTTCTAGAGCAGGAATGCTGATAACCAAGCACGGCCTAACTTTCGCTGTGTAGCCTAGATCGACTAGCCAAACCTCACCCCGATCGGGACTACTCATCAGTGGCTTCTTGCTCGTCTAACTCTAGGAAAAGCCCTTCAGCACTCAAGACTAAATCCTCATCCGATAAGGGTGGAAAGTCTAAATTAACTACCCGCTTCAAAATCTCCAAAGTCAACTCTAGCCGCTCTGACTCGGTCAAGCGGTCAAAGGTATTCAGAAGTTCCTGTACCAGAGCAGTCATAGTATTTTTTCTCTCAGTACGCTCACAGCATAGCACGAGCTATATATCAGAATCCCAGCTTCTATCCTTCAGGATAACTTGACACAGGCAGCTAAATTGTACGAGGCGATCGCTTACCGTTTTCACCTGACAGATGCTGGTTTCGAGGGGCTTGCGTTGCTTTGGTTGCTGCGAGTAATGCTGAAGCGATCGCCCAAGACATGCTCGAATGATACAAGCGATCGCGTTATGCCAGACGTATTCTAGTTCCAGAGGTAAGTTAGCCTGCCGCTGTTGCCATTTCAGGAGTTGCATCAGGAGGCACAGGCTCGAAGTGCAGTACCATAATTTGGTCTGGACGCAAACCAATTGATTCATAAGTGCGCCCATTGCGATCTGCCGAAGGCAGCAGCGCTTCGCTATCGCTGAACTCAACTTCAAAGGCAGCACCACTAGCCAATTCCTCGGCTACCGTCCCAACTTGCCCACGCCACAAGTTGTATTCAGGCAGATCAACTGTCAAAGCAACTACATCTGATTTCACGACATCCCGAAATCATTTCCCAACCCCAAGCACAGACCCTTTAAAAAACCTTGAGCTGCTTCAAGAAAGCTGGTTTCGTTGTCTATTTGGGACACAAAAATAACGGTACTGAAGCTATTTCACGATAGGCGGCTAACGTGTAATCCCAGCCTCTAACCATTAAGAATTTGTTGACGCCCGCTCTTGGTACAACCTTGAGTGCCGGGTGGATTGAGAATCGTGATTTCGTAGTCAATACGAACGTGCTATCCCGAATGCACAGTAGCGATCGCGTTCTCAACAAGCCCCACCCGAACTGGTAGTTAGCTACCGATTTGGGTGGAGCGCTCACCACTTCCCCTTTCCCTGCCTATCCTCGATTTGTCCAGATGTTGCATGATATTGGCTGAGTAATAGAAATGGTAGATGCACCCTGATTTTCCCCCTTTGCGCCATCGAGCGCTAGGGGGTCTTTTTATGGAGTACCAGTTGTGTTGAGCAAACTCAACAAACTTATAACAGTACAGCCCTTTTCAGTTCATCACCCATACCTTAAGGGCACGGACAAAGCCCGTGCCCCTACACTCATACTTGTGATGAACTCTAATAATAACTGCAACGGTAATTAATCGAAATTCCTTGTGAGGTGGATGCCATGAAAAAAATAGTCCTGATTGTTGCAAGCCTATTAGTTCTAATTTCAAATGGAGCAAGTGCCTGTTTTTGTATAACCACTACACCTAAAAAAAATTTCAAAAACTCTAGTGCGGTTTTTGCAGGAAAAGTTATTGATATTGTGCCTCAAAGTGATAGAAATCTCAAAACTTCAGATTCTTTAGCTGCGTTCAAGGTTACATTTGAAGTTTCACAAGTTTGGAAAGGACAAGTGGACGACCAGCAGGTTGTGTTGGCATCGGAATACAGCCCAGGTTGCGGATACTCTTTTGAAAAAGGGGAAGAGTACCTTGTTTATGCTTCTGGTTCTGGTGAGGAATTGGCAATACGAACTGGGTTTTGCAACACTACAAAACTCCTTACCAACGCCCAAGCTGATTTAGCCGTATTGGAGCAGGAGACAAGCGTAACTCCTGAAAACTCAAGCACGTCTCAATTGCAGCGGAACAAGCAATTGTGGGCAAAGCAAAATATCTCCAACTACCGCTTCACATTGCGCCAGACTTGCTTTTGTTCATTAGACATCTCCGAAAATGCTCAAAAGCATTTATAGATAGGCTTTTAGCTGGTCAAATGCCACCTGCCTCTCTCAACGCATTCAACGATTTATTAGGATTACAGACGGTTGGAGAGCAAAAGTTGGA
>JBFLZA010000709.1:0-4555 GCA_040756535.1 Cyanobacteriota bacterium | reverse complement strand
AGACTTCGGGTACCCAAGGGCGAAACGATAGCCCTTATCGGTGGCAATGTGAGCGTGGACAGGGGGACTTTATTCGCTCCGGGGGGTCGAGTTGAGTTGGGAGGATTAGCGGGTACGGGAACCGTAGGGTTGAATGCTGATGGGGGGTTAGATTTTCCTACTGGGGTGGCGCTTGCTGATGTATCTCTTCTCAATGGAGCGGTAGTAAATGTACTTGCCGATGGGGGCGGGAATATTAATATCAATGCTCAAAATATTGAGCTTTTAGGAAGCGGTACCCGTCTTACTACTGGTATAGCAACTAATGCAGGTACTCCGGATGCTAGAGCTGGTGATATTACGCTTAATGCTACGGGAGCAACAACACTCGAATCGAGCCGGATTGAAAATAATGTAAAGCGCAATGCCACTGGTGATGGCGGCGACATTAGGATTACTACTGGATCGCTGTCGCTCTTGAATGGCGCGCAACTGGATTCGGGAACAGGCAGGTTTGGGCGGGGAAATGCAGGCAACATCAGAATTATTGCTCGTGATACTGTCAGGTTTGATGGCGTCAGGGTAATAGGGGGAGAAAAGATACCCAGCTCTGCGCGTAGTCCGGTGGCAGAGAAGGCTGCTGGTCATGCAGGCGACATCAGCATTGAGGCTGAGTCCTTTTTTATGACGAATGGCGGTGAAATTAGGACTGAAACCGCAGGAGTGGGAAATGCAGGCAACATCAGAATTATCGCTCGCGATACCGTCAAGTTTGATGGAGTTGAGCCAGCCAGTAACTTTTCCAGTATTGTTTTCAGTCGGGTAAGAAAAGAGGCAGTTGGCAGAGGGGGTGATGTTTATATCTCTGCTCGGTCATTTGCTATAACCAATGGCGCTCAAATTATCTCGGAGACTCGTGGGATAGGAGATGCAGGCAACATCACGATTGTTGCACTAGAGGGTGTTTTATTAAGCGGAGTAGGCGGTCGAAGTCCTGCCAGTGCTGCGATTATTAGCAGCGCCCAAGACAAGGCCAAGGGTAATGGCGGCAATATCAGGATCGAGGCGGAAGCTGGGTCAATCTTCGTCGCTAACGGTGCTTTTATAGATGCAGCTACTAACGCTAGCGGTTCTAACGCTAGAGGAAATGCAGGCAATATTACGATTATCGCTCGCGATACCGTCTCTATCGATGGAGTCGATAGAAACAGAACTAGTAAAATAACGAGTCCAGTAGGAAGAAGGGCCCAGGGGAATGGGGGTAACATCAGCATTGAAGCGAATTCAGTTTCCTTGACCAATGGTGGTCAATTGAATGTCGATACAGAAGGACTAGGCAATGCAGGCAACATTAGAATTATCGCTCGTGCCACCGTCTCCATAGATGGAGTTACTAGTAACAAGAGTCCGAGTCTAATTAGTAGCTCAGTGGGAACCAGAACTCCAGGGAATGGGGGTAACATCAGCATTGAAGCGAATTCAGTTTCTTTGACCAATGGCGGTCAATTGAATGTCGATACAGAAGGACTAGGCAATGCAGGCAACATTAGAATTATCGCTACCGATACGGTAAGTTTCGATGGTGCCGTTCGGGTTGGCGGGAATCGAATTTCTAGTATCGTTTTTAGTCGGGTAAGACCCAATGGAGTGGGTAGGGGTGGCGATGTTTATATTGCCGGTAGGTCAGTTTCTCTGACCGATGGTGCTCAAATCATCTCCGAAACTCGTGGGATAGGAGATGCAGGCAACATTGCGATTATTGCCCGAGATGGAGTTTTAGTGGATGGAGTCAGTCGTGTTGACCTTGACACTCCCAGTGCGCTTATCAGTAGTACCCAAAAGTATGCTACTGGTAATGGTGGCAACATCAATATTAAGGTTGAAACTGGGTCACTCTTCGTTACCAACGGGGGTTTTGTAGATACGGCAACTCACGGTCAGGGAAATTCTGGCAGTATCAATATTTTTGCGGGTGATGTTGTTTTGGTTGCTGGAGTGGGTAAAAATGACTACCCCAGTGGATTGTATGCTAATGCCTTTGAAACTTCTAGCGGTAATGGAGGAGACTTGAGAATTACTGCTGGACAGCTCATTGTTCGTGATGGGGCTGAAGTTACTGTAAACAATCAAGGAACAGGCAATGCAGGCACTCTAAGTGTTGATGCTAACTCGATTTTTTTGGACAACCAGGGGAAGTTAAGCGCTTCGACCGCATCGGGTGAGGGCGGCAATGTAAATTTGCAAGTGCAAGATTTAATTTTGATGCGCCGCAATAGTTTGATATCTGCTCAAGCAGGCAACAATGGCAATGGTGGAAATATCGCAATCAACGCCCCCTTTCTCGTTGCTGTTCCCAAAGAAAATAGCGACATCATTGCTAATGCCTTTCAAGGTCGAGGAGGAAATATCAACATCACAGCTCAAGGGATTTATGGGCTAGAGTACCGTCCTCAGCTAACAACTTTAAGTGACATCAACGCCAGTTCTGAGTTTGGGGTAGATGGCACAGTGGAAATTAACACACTAGGCGTTGACCCCAGTCAGGGATTAGTTCAGTTACCTAGTGAGCCTGCCAACGTGGAAGTTACAGAGGGATGTGAGGAAAGTGGCAAGCAGGGGTCTGTTGAGTTTTTCAATATTGGTAGAGGGGGTTTAGCACTCAATCCTTACGAACCTCTTAGCAACAGTGAAATTTGGGAAGATGTGCCACTGCCAACACAGATGGCTGAGAATTCTGCTGGGCCTGCTCGTACCTCTACCCCACCAGCAACCCCACCTAAAAGAATTGTAGAGGCTCAAGGGTGGCTGATTGACGAAAAAGGTGAAGTTGCCCTCGTTGCGGAAATGCCTTCTCCTCAATTTTCTAATCGTTGTCGTCTGCGTTAGCTCATTGATTTGAGAGTGTTGGAATACAAGTAAATGAGCAGAAAACTACAGAGGAATAATAGGGGTGGTAGCAGTGAATGGAACAAAAGAACGACGATTCGATCAAGATGATAAGTGGGTTACACGATGTTGGAAGTTTAATCAACTTAGTTCTTTAGTGTTCAGTAGGGCTATACCTCTAAGGGGATGCTTCGTAATTAGTTTTGCTGGTATCTTTTTTTCGATCGCAGGCTCTGTAGATTGCGTCTTGGCTCAGATCATACCCGATGGCATCCTCGGCACTGAGAGTTCTGTTGTTACACCCAATGTCTTCATCAATGGTCTTCGTAGTGACCGGATTGATGGCGGGGCGATTCGGGGAACAAACCTCTTCCACAGTTTTTTTGAATTTCGGATTAATGAAGGACAAAGAGTCTATTTCACCAATCCGGCTGGAATTGAAAACATTTTCAGTCGGGTGACAGGAAGTAATGCCTCAACCATTTCAGGGAGGCTGGGTGTATTGGGCAATGCCAACCTATTTTTGCTCAATCCTAATGGAATTATTTTTGGTCCTAATGCCCAGCTAAACATTAATGGCTCTTTCGTTGGGAGTACAGCTAATAGCCTGCTCTTTGCTGATGATACAGAATTTAGCGCCAAAGATACTCAAACCAATCCTTTATTGACGGTCAATGTTCCTATCGGCCTGCAATTGGGAAACAATCCTGCCCCTATAAAAGTGCAGGGGTCTAATTTAGAAGTCAAACCGAATCAAAACTTAGTCCTGGTAGGTGGTGAGGTGAGTTTAGATAAAGGGAAACTAACAGCACCAGGAGGACGAATTGAGTTAGGAGGATTATCCACAGTCGGGGAAGTCGGACTAAATCAAAATGGCAGCTTGAACTTTCCTAGTAATTTAGCCAGAGCTGATGTATCGGTTACGAATGGCGCTGCTATTAATGTACGTGCTGGAGGTGGAGGATTTATTACCATCAATGCTCGTAATTTAGCCGTATTAGAAGGCAGTAGGCTTATAGCTGGAATCGCCAACAAATTAGGAACACCCAATGCTCAGGCGGGAGATGTAGAAATTAATGCTTCTGACACAGTTTTCTTTGATCGGAGTAGAATAGAAAACCAGGTAGATAAGAATGCCTTGGGTAATGCAGGCAATATTGAGATTACCACTGGTTCGCTGTTTTTAAGCAACAAAGGTGAACTAAATGCCAGCACTCTAGGAGTGGGAAATGCAGGTCAGGTCATCATTAATGCCAGCGATAGTATCTCCTTAAAAAATGAGAGTACCATCAGAAGCCGAGTGTATGAGAACGCTTTCGGCAACTCAGGTGGGATTGACATCACAACAGGAAACCTTTCTCTGCTCAATGCTGGTGGCATCAGTGCTACCACCGACGGCACAGGCAATGCAGGCCAAGTAGTCGTTCGTGCCAGTGGTAGCATCTCCTTGAGCAATTGGACTTACATCAGTAGTCGGGTGGCAGAACACGGCAAAGGCAACTCAGGCGGACTCAATATCAGTGCCGACTCAATTTCTCTTCGCAATAATGCTGACTTCAATGCCAACACTTTGGGAGAGGGAAATGCAGGTAAGGTAATCATTAACGTCAGCGATAGCATTTCCTTGAGGGGTGCCAGTACTATCACCAGTCGCGTGGATGAGAACGCTTTCGGCAACTCAGGTGGGATT
>JBFLZA010000708.1:0-4557 GCA_040756535.1 Cyanobacteriota bacterium | reverse complement strand
ATGTATGGATGCTGGGGTGCAATTTTTGAAAACCAGTACGGGCTGGCATGGGGGTGCAACAGTGGCAGATGTCCGACTTTTGAAAAAAGTGACACAGGGGCAAATTGGTATTAAGGCAGCAGGAGGAATACGAACTATCGAGCAAGCTTTTGATTTAATCCATGCGGGAGCGACCCGCTTGGGTACATCGCGTGGTCCCGATTTGCTACGACAGCGCGATAATCTGGAACAGGGGACAGAGGAATAGGCTAGCAGATTAAAACTTTCAACCGACGCTTCGGCAAGGGCTACTCTTCGAGTTCTCCTTAGGAGTACGCCAAACAACATTCCAACTTGGGCTACGCCCCGCTTCGCTAACAACATTCCAACTTTCAACCCTATGACTTCTTAACCCATGAGTCGAACCTACAAAGCTACTGGAATTAATCTTAAGAGTATGCCGCTAGGTGAAGCGGATAAGCTCGTTACAATTTTGACGCGGGAGTATGGTCTGGTTCGGGTCGTGGCACCGGGAGCACGAAAGCAGAACTCGAAGTTGGGTGGCAGAAGCGGTTTATTTGTCGTCAACGATCTACTGCTGGCAAAGGGGCGATCGCTCGATAAAATTACTCAAGCCGAAACCCTAGAATCCTATCCGGGATTGAGTAAAAATTTGGCTAAACTGGCAGCGAGTCAGTACTTAGCAGAATTGGTTCTCTGTCATGCTCTGAGCGAGCAGCCACAGGAGGAATTGTACGAACTGCTCAACGAGCATTTACGGCGTTTGGAATGTCTACCAAACACGAGTGACAGCCAATCAGCAGCGTCTTGTGTGCTAGCGCTCTTATCCCACGGCATTTTTCACCTATTAGCGCTAGCTGGCATTGCTCCTCAGGTTCGAGTTTGTTGTGTCACACAAAACTCCCTCAACCCCGATTTTACTGACCCGGATTGGCGGGTCGGTTTTAGTGTTGATGCGGGTGGAACCGTGAGTTTGCCTTTAAAAGAGTTGGAAGTTAGTCGGTTGAACCGTTCAGTGCTAGCCACGGGAGTTGGGTCTCAGACTCAGGAGCCTGAATCCATGAATGTCCAGACCATCCCTCCTCCAAGGCTGAATACAAAACTGGATGCAATTGAGTTAGCGCTGCTCCAACAGTTAGCAGCAGCTGAGTTACCGCCGCTGACAAGCGTGTTACCACAGCCACAAAGAAATCTGTTGTCCCAGAAATCGGTGAGTGAAGTATGGGCAAAAGTGGAGCGGGTTTTACGAGAGTATGCTCAGTATCACTTTGGTCGGTCAATTCGCTCAGCGGCTTTAGTAGATGCTTTATCTATCCCCGATCTATGAAAACTCTACAACTCAATCATTTATTGACTTCTAGTAAACCTAAGTTTGATTTATTACCTGAACAGCGAGAATGCAATTATCTGAATTTGAACGAGACACCAAACATTCTGACGAAGGGAATGCCAACGGGATGGAGCAGATCAGCTCCTTGAAAGCCGAAGCACCAATGTCCACTGAAACTAAAGGTACCCCACCAGAGCCTAATGATATCCCAACTCAGCCCCTGAGACGGGGGTTTGTGCCGGTTTTAAAGAACCGTAACTTTTTAGCGCTGTGGAGCGGTCAGGTGTTCTCTCAGCTGGCAGACAAGGTTTATCTGGTACTTATGATTGCCTTGATTGCCAGTCGCTTTCAAAACGAAAATCAATCCATCAGCGGCTGGGTATCGGCAATTATGGTAGCTTTCACCATTCCTGCCGTGCTGTTTGGTTCGGTTGCGGGTGTTTTTGTAGACCGATGGTCTAAAAAAGCCGTGCTAGTGGTAACCAATCTCCTGCGAGGTGCGTTGGTTCTAGCCGTCCCTCTGTTGTTGTGGGCGACTCAAGGCTGGGGTTCCTTCTACAATTTACCCGCAGGCTTCTATATTTTGCTGGGAATCACGTTCTTGGTTTCCACGCTGACGCAGTTTTTTGCACCGGCAGAGCAGGCTGCGATGCCGTTGATGGTGAAGCGTCGCCACCTGCTCTCAGCCAACTCTTTATACACGACGACGATGATGGCGTCATTGATTGTCGGCTTTGCGGTGGGCGATCCGCTGTTAAATCTGGCAGATACCTTAGTGCGTCGCATTGGGATGGATTGGGACTTTGGCAAAGAACTGGTAGTGGGAGGTTCTTATGCGATCGCAGGTTTACTGCTGTTGCTGTTGAAAACGGGAGAAAAAAGAGAGGAGATTGAAGGTGAGCCACCTCATGTTTTGGCAGATATCTTAGACGGTCTGCTCTATATGAGACATCACCGACGCATCCGTAACGCCTTAATTCAACTGGTTATTTTGTTTTCTGTCTTTGCCGCCTTGTCCGTTTTAGCGGTTCGTCTAGCAGAAACTCTACCGGGTATAAAAACATCTCAATTTGGCTTTTTGCTAGCTGCTGGTGGGGTCGGGATGGCAGGTGGTGCGGCAATTTTAGGGCACTGGGGTCAACACGTCTCCCACAGTCGGTTGAGCTTATACGGGTCTGTTGGGATGGCAGGGTCACTCGCAGGTCTAGCCTTGTTTACCCATAACCTTTGGCTGGCTTTCCTGATGACAATTCTTTTAGGCAGTTTCGCCGCTTTGGTCGGTATCCCCATGCAGACTACAATTCAGGCAGAAACGCCAAAAGAAATGCGCGGCAAGGTCTTTGGACTGCAAAATAACGCGATCAATATTGCCCTGAGTTTGCCCCTAGCTCTAGCCGGTGTAGCGGAAACCCTGTTTGGGTTAAAATCTGTATTTTTCAGTTTGGCAGCACTAGTGATCGCCGGAGGCGTCTTAAACTGGTATATTTCCGGTACAGGATCGACTATGTCATCCAAAGCTGACAAATAGAGACTCGATACCCAACACAAAGTTGAATGCATATCGCCTGGATTGGAAAAAAATCACCCTTTTGTGGCAATGTCACTTACGGTCGGGAAGTTACCAACTCCCTTTTAGACCGAGGCTACCAAGTCAGTTTCCTCCACTTTGCCCAAGAAGAAGCAGAAGAAGAAGCAAAGGCTCGCAATTTGTTCGGTTGCCAGGAAGTTTCACTGCCCTGCCTGTACAAATCTCAGGTTTATACGATTCCGTCGCCTAAAGCCAGTAAAATTTTGACGCGATCGCTTAAACAGCTGCGGCCGGATATCGTCCATGCTTCCCTAACCCTTTCACCCTTAGATTTCCTGCTTCCGGAAATCTGTGAAGAACTGAATATCCCTCTAGTCGCCACCTTCCATCCGCCGTTTGATGGGAAGCGACGAAACCTAAAATCGGGAACCCAACTCTTCACCTATCAGCTTTATGCGCCTTTCTTGGCGCACTACGACCGAGTTATTGTCTTTTCTCAACTCCAGCGCAATTTCCTGGTGAAGCTCGGTGTTCCTCAAGAGAAGCTAGCTGTTATTCCGAATGGAGTTGATGTCCAAAAATACTCGCCTGGCCCTTCTAATTTCAAATTAGAAGTTAACGCCCAACGGTTGTTTGTTTACCTAGGTCGAATTGCTACAGAAAAAAATGTCGAAGCCATGCTGAAAGCATGGAAGCAGTCAGCTCTGGGTGACTCTTGCAAGTTGGTCATCGCCGGCAGCGGCCCTCTTAGTGCTTCGTTGATGCCATTTTATGGAGAGGAACACGGCGTCATTTGGCAAGGTTTTGTGGCAGATGAGCAACGACGAATCGATATTTTACGAGCCGCTGATGTGTTTATTTTGCCATCTTTGTTAGAAGGGTTATCGTTATCGTTATTGGAAGCTATGGCTTGCGGCATCGCTTGTGTGGCAACAGATGCAGGTGCCGATGGTGAAGTATTGGAGGATGGCGCTGGCGTAATTCTGAGTACCCATCGGGTAACTTCTCAACTCCGCACCCTCTTGCCGTTGCTTCGAGACCATCGGGAGTGGACAACTCTCTTGGGGCAAAAAGCGAGGGCAAGGGTTTTAGAACGCTACACTCTTAGCGGCAATATTAGTCAGCTAGAAAAGCTTTATGCTGAAATTTTCCAGCGGCGGCCCGTAAAGCCGTTGACCCGTCGTCGTGCCTAGACTGATAGTCACGCTGTAGACTTTATTTGAGCATCTACCATCAATTCAGTAAAGTCAGTCTCCACTTGATCAAAGCTTTGACTGACTATCTAGCAATTGCTTTCACAGTAGCAACGAGAGGAAACTCAATTAAGCAAGTTAGAAAGCGTTTGATTTCTCTGCTGTAGATTCAACCCGCTGGGTTGTTTTACCATTTTTGTGATTGGTATGACCGTTGCCATTGCGGGGCTGAATGACGCCATAGCCGCCATGGTTACGTTCGTAGATCACATTGATTTCATCGGTTTTGATATTCCGGAACATATAAAAGTCGTGATCGACCAGTTGCAGCTGTTCAAGGGCTTCTTCAATCGTCATGGGGGGCATGGCGAAATACTTCATACGCACGACATCAGTAGGCAGTTCCGGGGTGCGATCGCCAATTAAATCAGTTGCCACAGGCATTTCATTAACAACAACGCCTGTTTTCGGCAAATCGTGGGTTTTCTTATGTTGTAGTTTCTCCT
>JBFLZA010000707.1:0-4567 GCA_040756535.1 Cyanobacteriota bacterium | reverse complement strand
AAGCGCACAATTCCGGCATCTTCACGCTCAGTGGGGGAGAGGCAACGGGCGCGAGCGACTGCACCTTTACCGGCAGCTAGTGTCAGAGTCTCGAAGTCTTCAGGAGTGACGGCGCGATCGCGAGTTCGCAACATGGCAGGGACTCGCATCACGGCTTCTTCTAAGGATTCTTCATCGGCTCCATTACGGGCAGGGGTAAGGTTAATTACTCTAGCCACGTAGGGAACGGCTGTTTTGGGTACAACTAAAGTGCTGCGTTGTACATTGCCTTTCTGACCCCCACCGGTGCGGTAGGCAACCATGCGAATCTTGGAACCTCTGGGGGGAACGGCACCGTATTGACGCTCTAGCGATCGCACAGTTTCTGCTGTAAGCTCTTCTTCAAAGGAGCGATTCCCCCCGACCAATAACTGACTTCTAGCACGTAGGAATGTTTGTTGTTGGAGTTGGGCGGGTTCGCGAATCAGAGGGCCAAACTGTACAATCCCTGTGCGGGAATCAATAGTATAGTGCAGGTCTTCTCCACTAGAGTTGGAAAAATCGGTTACCTCTTTCCACGCTTGGGGTAATCCTCCCGGTGGTTCTACAAGGATGTATTCATCATCACGGCGGGTGAGAACGGGAACGCCTTGCAAGGGAAAGGTTTGACCCGGTGTTCCATCACTTTCTCCCAAGATTTCATTGCGAATCAGGGTACTTTGACTCGCGATGACCGTACCCCCAATGGAACGCACCGACAGTCCTACCATGCGGGGGGAACTACCGTATCCGGGTTGACCGATGGTAGGAGTGGTGTAGACACAGCGCAACCAGCGTCCTTGGTAAGTGGTAAAGCGAGATACTGGCCAATGGGTTGGCAGATGCAGGATTACATCTGCACCTTGGAGGGGATTGCCCCCTTGTTGGACGATTTCGCTAAAACTAAAGCCTCGTGTGCTATCGTCTGATTCTTGGATCAGAACCGATTGCCAGTAGCTGCCGTTCCATGCTTCCCAACGACGGGGAGGCGTGTCGGGATTGATGCCGGTAGAGGTGGCCGCTTCGCCTTTAAAGGTAAAGGCTACAACATTTCCTGCCACTTCGTTTTCGGGGTCGAATACGAGATAAAAGCAGTTGCCTGGTGAGGGTTGTTCGTTGAAGAGGGCAAGTTCCCTACCTTCCCATTCTCCATCCGATCGCAGTGTCCACAAGTTGGTAAAGCGATCGCGCAGGACTTCTGGTTCCTTGTCCGCCGTCTCTGCTGTGAGAAAATGCCTTAAACTCGGATTCCCAATTGTTAACGGCGAATCAGTACTAAATACAATCGCCTCTTCCGTTTCCGTCCGCACTGTCGCCACTTCCGTTCCCATCGGAATGGTGTAAGGTTCCGGCAATGCACTGGTGAGGTAAAAGGTGATGTCCGTCTGTGCAGGGACGGGTGCTTGCAGACGAACTCCCAGCAACTCTAGAAACGTAATATAGTTCCGCAAAGGAACTTGATTGAACCGTAGTAGCATTTGGTCGGTTAACCAAGCAAACAGTTCAATCAGGGTGATGCCAGGGTCGCTAGGGTTGTAGTTCGTCCACTCTGGACAATAGCGAGGAATGCGTAAAATGCATTCTTGCACTAAGTCTTTGTAAGTGCGATCGTCTAAATTAGATTTCGGTAACTTGGGTAAAAAATCAAAGTCCATTACTGTTCCCCTCCTGGCACTAAATAGAAGGGATAGACCAGGCTACGAGTATCGTGAGTATCCTTGGGATGGTATTCAATCAGGATATCGACTCGACCTCGCACAGGGTCGGGGTCAGTTCTCACAGCATCAATAACGATGCGGGGTTCCCACATTTCCAGCGCTTCCTGCACATAAAGACGGATAAGCAGTAAAGTTTGAGTATTCATCGGCGCAAACGCCAACTCAGATAGACGCGACCCGAAATCAGGACGATACACCCGTTCCCCCAAATCCGTTCGCAGAATCAGCCAAATAGATTCCTGGATGTTGCGTTCTGCCGAACTGAGTTGGATACTACCTTGCAGGTTCACCTGTAGTGGAGACGCCCATCCTGTACCCAGGTAAGCTTTTTGCTGATTTTGGCTTATCTGTTCCATTAGCATCACTCCCTACCCGGTATCGATGTCAAGCTATCAGAATCCGTTCGGGGAATACTATTCGCCAAAAGTCGAGGACAACTGAGTTAAGGATAAAACCTTGAGTAGGGTGTGTTCTTGCGCGATCGCTACATAGGTTGGCAACTGAACCCACCTTTGGTACGCCGTAACGCACCGTTTTTTATTTTGATGATTATCGCGGTGCGTTACTAACGCACCCTACAACTCAAAAACTCTATCTTTTCTCTCCATCTCCCTAGAATCAAATTAATACTGCGGTGAGGAAACGACGATGATAACTGCCACTCTTAAGGATAATTTTTCACTAGAAGATTTTATGGCGAATCCTCCCGATCATATGGAGTGGGTGGATGGTCAACTTGTGGAAAAAAATGACATGACGCTGAGACATGGCAAAATTCAGTTAAGGCTTGGTCGTTACTGGGAAGATTACAAAGAGTCCAGCGGGCAAGGTGGAGAAGTTTACACTGATGTGCCTTGCCGAACTAATAAGCAGGGACGCTCTCCTGATGTCGCTTATCTTACTCCTGAACTAGTAGCACAGTTTGGTAATGCTGCCGCCTTACCTCAAAGTTTTCCCTTAAGTGCTGAAATTGTTTCTCCTACAGATTTAGCTGAAAATGTGTTGCTCAAAGCGCAGGAGTATTTAGAGTCTGGGGGCGAAGAAGTTTGGTTAATATTTCCTGATAGTCGATGGGTGATAGTTATTACTGAAAATCAGGGGTTGATGTTTACCTCAGAGCAAGTCGTTAGTACGCAAAAAATTTTAAAGGGTTTTAGTGTATCAGTGGATGATTTATTGGCTTGAGAAAGTCGGTAAAAATGGCGCTAAGACGTTTTTCCTAGCGCCCCTTGAGATGTTTTAGCTCACATGATACAGCTTTACGAAAAACACCAAGTTACCTCTGCCTTAGGACAGGGACTTGTGCAAAGTATTCCCTCGCTGATGTCGGAGATGGTTAGCAACAAGGCAGCGCAGACATGGCTGGAAGTGTGGCGGGAACTGACGAGCGAGCGCCCTGAATTCCGACTTCCTCTCCGTCTTCTCAATGCTGCCGTCCGCTATCGTGCGACAAAAGGCGATCGGCGTGTCTTGCTCGAACTTCCTATCGAAGAACGTAACTTGTTGAAACCTTTACTAGATATCAGCGAAGAAGAGAAATAACTCAAATATTGAGGAAGGCTATATAAAAGACAAGATGAATAACAATCTCTCCTTCCTCGCTTATCATCCTTAGGTAACTTTATCAATGGAAAACACTTTCTTCTATCCTTTGGGTGTTTACAAATCCGGGGAAAGTATTTCTTTTGAGCTAAAAATTACTATCACTATTTTTAGCAGCGGGTCGATTCAATGAATTGACCACAAATATTTTATTATAGCAAGTTTGATTCTTATCATTACTATTTGCAATATTTATTTGCATTTTTTAACAAAACACTGCAATATGAAATTGAAGAGGGCAAACAAGAGAGATAAGCACCTCAAGCTGATTGACTGCTCAACACTAAAGGGTTTTTGGCAAAATCATGACTTATACCATCGAGTCGGCTCAAGGCATTTTCTCTAGTACTCAAATTGCTAATGCGGTTCCAGCAACCACGGCAGCATTCAATAAACTCAGCGTTGAGGATCAACTGGCATTACTCTGGTTTGCCTACACCGAAATGGGTATTTCTATTACTCCCGCCGCCACGGGAGCCGCCAGCATGATTCTAGCGGAAGGCTTACTAGATGAAATCAAGCAAATGCCTGAACAGGCTCAATCGCAAGCCATGTATGATTTGGCTAGCAATGCTGACACTCCTATCGGTCGTACCTATTCCTCCTTCCGTGTCAACACCAAGCTCGGTTTCTGGTATGAGTTAGGGCAGTTGATGAAACAGGGCATAGTCGCTCCCATCCCCCCTGGTTATCAAATGAGTTCTGATGCTGTTGCCGTGCTAGAAACTATCAAGAAACTTGATGCCGGTCAGCAAATCACAGTCTTGCGTAATACCGTAGTTAACATGGGATACGACCCAGCTCTCAGCGAGGATTACGCAAAACGCGAAGCCCCGCGCAGCACCCCGAAGGCACTAGCTGAACGTGTTCAGACCAAGATTGAGGGCATCAACAATTACACGGTATTGAACTACATTGACTATATGAATGCATTTGACTTCACGCCGGCTGTGGGTCTATTTGCTGAAGAAGGTGCCCTGCAACCTCCATTCCAGAAGCCGATAGTCGGCAAGGCAGCTATTCTCACCTATATGCGTGAAGAATGTGTGGGACTTAAGATGATGCCAGAGCGGGGTGTAGCCGAGAGTATAGAAAATGGCTACACGCAGATTAAAGTGACAGGTAAAGTAGAAACTCCTTGGTTCGGTAACAACGTAGGTATGAACATTGCGTGGCGGTTCTTATTAGATCCCCAAGGCAAGATTTTCTTTGTAGCGATAGACTTGCTA
>JBFLZA010000706.1:0-4570 GCA_040756535.1 Cyanobacteriota bacterium | reverse complement strand
AATCCCCTTTTGTTGACGATGATGGCAATTTTGAACCGCAATCAAGAATTACCCCGAGATAGACCAGAACTCTACAATCAAGCTTCGCGAGTGTTGCTGCATCAATGGGATGTGGAGCAGAAATTGCTGGAAAATCCGAGAATTGATTCGGTAGCGATCGATTATAAGGATAAGCAGGCGATGCTGCGTCAGGTGGCATACCACATGCAAGCCGCAGATAAGGGTTTGGCTGGCAATCTGATTCGAGGGAACGATTTAGAAAGGATTCTGACTGGCTATTTGAAAAGTATAGAAGTCAGTCAGGCAAGAACAGTTGCCCGGTTGCTAATTGAACAACTGCGGAGTCGCAATTTTATTTTGTGTTATCTGGGTGCGGACTCATACGGGTTCGTGCATCGGACGTTTTTAGAATATTTTTGTGCTTGCGAGTTTGTTGAGCGGTTTGGGAAACGGGGACTTGAAGGGGGTTTGACGCTTGAAGAACTTAAGACGAAAGTTTTTGGCAAGCACTGGCAGGATGAGTCTTGGCATGAAGTGCTGCGGTTGATTACGGGGATGATTGATACGAGCTTTGCAGGTGAGATTATTGATGATTTGATGGCTTTGGATAGCGAAGAGGAACAGTTTATCAATCTATTTTTGGCGGCGAAGTGTCTTTCAGAGGTAAGGAATAGAACAGCGATCGCATCAGCGGTAGAGAAGTTATCCAAACAGCTACAAGGGTTAATGAGTTACAGAAGCATCATTCCAATGGGCCGATTTTATAGAGATCTCGGACTTAACGCTAGAGTGACTAAAATTTGCACCCAAGCCGTTGCAGCAGTTGCCATAACTTGGAACGATGACCCGAATACCTTAGCCATCCTTAAACAAAGGGCGCAAGCGGATGACGATAAGGATGTGCGACGTGCAGCGGTGCAAGAATTAGCCCGTGGTTGGAAAGATGACCCAGATACCGTAGCCATCCTCAAACAACGAGCGCAAGTGGATAGTGCTGGGGAGGTGCGGTGTGCAGTGGTGCAAGAATTAACCCGTGGTTGGAAGAATGACCCGGATACCTTAGCCATCCTCAAACAACGAGCGCAAGTGGATAGTGCTGGAGAAGTCCGATATTTAGCCGTGCAAGAATTAACCCGTGGTTGGAAGAATGACCCGGATACCTTAGCTATCCTCAAACAACGGGCGCAAGCGGATGGCGATAAGGCTGTGCGACGTGCAGCGGTGCAAGAATTAGCCCGTGGCTGGAAGAATGACCCGGATATCTTAACTATGCTTAAATATCGGGCGCAAACAGATGGCGCTGGGGAGGTGCGAGCAGCAGCAATGCAAGAATTAGCCTCTGGCTGGAGAGATGACCCGGATACCTTAGCTATCCTCAAACAACGGGCGCAAGCGGATGGCGCT
Source organism: Cyanobacteriota bacterium (assembly GCA_040756535.1). GTDB lineage: Bacteria > Cyanobacteriota > Cyanobacteriia > Cyanobacteriales > Coleofasciculaceae > JBFLZA01. Next base: position 3,166 of record JBFLZA010000706.1, on the reverse strand, counting down.
GAACTTGTGCGATGTAGAGCGGCACAAGAATTAGCCCGTGGCTGGAAAGATGAACCGGATACCTTAGCTATAGTGCGGGAGTTAGCCCGTGGCTGGAAGGATGAGCCTTGGATGTTTGAATTTTTGTGCGATCGCGCCCTCAATGACCCCTTTGAGCGTAAGAAAGACGGGGAAGACAACCCCCGGCAATTAGCACTTGAAATAATCATCAAGCAATATCGCGATCGTCCCCAGACTCTACTCCTCTTGCAGGACAGAGCAGAAAATGACTCAGATGAGAAAGTGCGGGAGTTCGCTCAGAAGAAATTGGCAGAATTAGAGGAGTAAATTCTCTGTAAGCTACCAAATCCGCCCGGAAATTAATTTCCGGGCTAACAGTTTAAGTCCACTAAAGTGGACTGAAAATTAGGTAAAGCAAGCATTTAGCCCTCTTCAGAGGACTTTAGCTATGAGCCAGGGAATTAATTCCCTGGCGGTTGGGTGGGTAAGTACAAGATGTAAGCTAAAAAACTATGAGTAGCACTGAAATCCGCGACCAAATCAACCAATATCTAGATCGTTTATCCTCCGATCGCCTCCAGCTAGTTGCTGAGTTTTTAGCTTATCTAGCAGATAAAGAAAGCGAAGAGGCAACTCAAGAACTCCTCGACATTCCTGGAATTATCGAATCCTTCGAGAGAGGAAAGAAAGATATTGCCGAAGGTCGTGTACTTAACTGGAGAACTATCGAAGAATTACAGAATATTAAATACACAATCGTTATTCAGTGGTCAGATGAAGACCAATGCTATGTTCTACTGCTACCTGAATTTGAGGATGTAATGCAGCCTTGCACTCACGGGGATACATACGAAGAAGCATTAAAGAATGCTCAGGAGGTGCTAGAACTTCTGATTGAATCAGCCATTCAAGAGGGCGAACCTTTGCCAACGCCTAAAACTTTAGGGCAGTCATTTCAGATAGCCTAGAAAGCCTAGCTGTAGGGTAGTGCGATCAGCTTTGTTGGTGCCCATTGGGCGATCGCACAACAAGATGTAGTATTGAGCTAGGCAGAGTACATTAGTACTGATTCAGTAGTGAGAGTGAATCGTCCTTATGAAACTAGCTACCGAAGAAATCATCTATCCCTCCAGTGACGGGCAACCAATGGCGGACAGCACAATCCAGTACCAATGGATTACCACAATCAAAGGTGGTTGTGATGCTCTGTTGAAAGATGACCCAAATGTATTTATAGCGGGTGACTTACTGTGGTATCCCGTTGAAGGCAATAACAAAATTTGCCAAGCCCCTGATACGATGGTAGCCTTTGGCAGACCCAAAGGAGATCGGCGTTCCTACCTGCAATGGAAAGAAGATAATATCCCTCCACAAGTTGTCTTTGAAATCCGCTCCTACAGCGACAGCCAGACAAAGATGAATAAAAAACTAGCCTTTTATAATCGCTACGGAGTAGAAGAATATTATCTCTACGATCCAGATGAAAAAGAATTGAGCGGTTGGCAACGAATTGAGGGCCTCTTGGAAGTAATCGAACCGATGTCAGGCTGGGTAAGTCCTCGCTTAGGAGTGCGATTTGAATTAACAGAAGAAGGATTAGAGTTATATCGCCCCGATGGACAAAGGTTTCTCTCCTATTTGGAATTAGAAGAACAGCGAGAAGTAGCAGCCCAACGCGCTGAACAAGAAGCTCAACGTGCCGAACAAGAAGCCCAACGCGCCGAACAAGAAGCTCAACGTGCTGAACAAGAAGCTCAACGTGCCGCACGATTAGCAGCGAAATTGCGCGAACTGAATATCGATCCAGATAGTCTCTAAGAAGCGATGCGATCGGTTTTGCTGGTGCCCTTTAGGCGATCGCTCTAGCTTTTCATCGTGTCTAGTTTTGCTTCATAGCTTAGGTTACCAACTGACCTTCTCAAGGTGTATGTCAGTTGCCAGAGGAAAAGGATGCTAGTTAAGTCCTACCTTATGTAGATAGGCGATCTAGCAACTTTAACAAAAGAGTCAAAAATGAAACCCCAAGAAGATAAGCTAATTAATTTAGCACTAGGCGAAAGCTCTGACCCAGAAATGCTCAGACGTGATGCTGAGTCAAAAACTGGTAGTCGTCCAAACACCGAAAGCTCTGATTCAGAGATGCTCACAGGTGATGCCGATTCAAAAACCCTGGATGACTTTAATTATGAAAATGAAGAAGATAGGGAAGCGCCTCTAGACCCGGATTTTGATATTGCCAGCGAAGATAGGGTTGCCGACAATCAAATCCAGATAGCAAACCGACACGCTGGGTAAGCTCTCTACCTGTTCAAGTTAGTAGACTGAGGCGGAAGTTTACCTAATATGAGTTGTGGGGTGGGCAATGCTCACCTACCTGTTTTTACTCTGTTTGTAAAGCAGAAATTTCCCTGATTTTAGTATAAGAAGAAATTGGCAGAATAGAGCAGTAAAATAGCCCTAAAAAAGTGCGATCGCTTAAATCTTGCACCTTACACTTGTCACGAACTATAGATGTAAGCTTGTCTCAATCGCCGTATCATCTCTCTACGCACCTCATTGGAGACACGGTAACCCCGCTCCCAGTGTTCCAACTTAATATTGTCAACATAGAACTTAACAGTAAATTCCATAGTGGAGCCTTTAATTTCATTGAGTCGAACTTTCGGCTCTTTCCATAGCGTTTGAGACTCTTTGAAATTTTCATGCATCCACTCAACCAACTCAGTTGCATAATTATCCAACCGAGCTTCATCTCCTCCTAGATTGAAAATCTTCTGATATAATTTATTCAGTTTTCTTTGAAGAAATTCCAGCTTTTGCTCCCATTCATCGGGTAAAATGTACTGGTCTTCAAGCACTAAATCCGGGTCTTGTAACCAGGCTTGATACCACTCTCTAATCAATCCAATGAGCGTATCTTGTACAGCTAGATTTGGGTCTTCTTCAACTCTTGCTCGTAGCTGTTTAGCCTGCCTGTCTGTGACAACTTGTAACCCCACCAATTTTAAAATTTCTAAATATTCATTTTGCAGGATTTTAAGTTCATCCTTATTCAATCCTCCTTTTTTGAAAACCTTAATCTTTTTTGTAAAATTTGCGAATCCCTCTTCGATTTTTCTGAGTTGCCTGTTTACCTCCTTTTCCGCTAAAATTCGTACTCTGCTCG
>JBFLZA010000705.1:0-4577 GCA_040756535.1 Cyanobacteriota bacterium | reverse complement strand
AAGCGGCTCTTATCGCTGTCGCTGATGCCACTGGCTCCACCCACCAACACTAAAGTCGGGCGTGCTGACTCAAACCCCAAGTTATGCAATGCCTCAGGTAACTTGGTCAAATCATGAACTTGAACTACATCAGCTGTATGTTCATTGGCAAACGTATATCTAGGGGGGTTTTTCATTGAAGAGCAAGGAGGTTAAAAAAGTGTTGACCATAAGTTTAACTGGGTCGAGAGCATTCGTCTCCTGACGATATTGTGAAGAAAGGTTTAAGTGGAAACGAGCGATCGCAACCCTGATCAATTTGGAAGGATGAATGCAGCAAACGATAAATTATCTCTTCAGAAGCAGAAAAATCTTACCCAGACATGAATTTTCGCTTGTTCACCCTTCATCCCTCATCATTGAGAATTTAAAATTCACACTTTATTTTTGACCGGCCATTTCCAAGGCTTTGGGAAAATCGACGACTTTTTCATTGACCTGCCAATAATCGAACTTTGTCGTATCGATATGTTCAACAATCCCTCCTAATTGGCGTACCTGCTGAACCATATCACCTGTACCACCAGGCGCATCACCTCCTTTGCCATCCCATAAGACAACCAGCCTAACCCGCTCGATGCCGTACATTAAGGTGGAATAGAGCGCCCAGCGATTATTTCGCTCATAAGCATTTTCCCCTTCAGGCACCTTTCCGAGTCGGTCGGGTTGGAGGTGAATTGTCACATTGGGGTGACTTTGGATGTTATAAAAACGCTCCACCCAGTCATCTCCCACAAAGCTCACCGATTCCTGAATAAACTTAGCCTGAGGAAAGGGAAGAAAAATTTCCAATTTCATATTGCGTCGCAAGCAGGCTTCGATGAACAGGATATCTCCGCCACAAGCTGCTCCTGGGGCAATTGCCGTACATTTGGAAGAAGGGTTTAGCTTATCCAAGGCCTGCTCAATTTTTTTGAGAGCCTCACTTTCCATCCCTTTCGGAAAACGAGGTTGCGAACGAGTCGGGTGATCGATCATGTGACCGGCAAAGAGGATAACTTGCGCGGGTTCCTGCTCTGTCTCGTCTGCAAACGCTTGCTGTTCGTTTTCAAACCGACGCAGTTCTGCACACAGGACATCGATACCAGCTTGCACATACTCCGGACGGAACGAGAGCGCCTCAAATAACTTGAGTTGATCGAGTGTAGCTTTTAAGGAAAATTTGCTTTTTCCTGCCAGAGTCAGTGCTTTTTTGTAAGCTCTGGTCACCTGTTTCGGGTCTTGTGCAGTACAGATTGTCAAATCCCCCAAAGAGGCAAATATCCAATAATCGTTGTCATCTCGTTTAGCGACACTTTCCAGACAAAATTGAACTGCCCCTTGCAACCCAGGCAACTGTTGTCTGAGGGCTTCCTCCTCTGGGTCATGATCTGTGCCAACCTGTTGCGCTAAGTGATCGCAAGCGGCTAACAACATGAGGGCATTGATACCCGCATAATAGTGATTTTGATCTAAACGATAAGCGTGGAGATACGTTTGAATGGCTTTGGTAAGTAAGTGAACAGACTCATAAGCTGCCTTCAATCGCTCCTGCTCTTGGGTGATGTTTTTCCATTCATTTGTCCATTTTTCTTTGTAAATTCGTGCTAAGTTACATATCGCTTCAATATTGGTGGGTTCATCCTGTAGCAGTCCCTCCAATTTCACGATCGCCTCATCCGATTGCTTGAGTCGGCTTAGGTTAAACGCTTCTTTGAGTCGGAATTCTAAATTGGTTGAATTAATTTTCAAGCCTTGGCGATACTCTTTCAAGGCAAGTGCATAATTTTCCAATTCTATTAATACTTTCCCCGCCTCAGCGATCGCTTCTTCTTGAATCAGGGGATTTTTCACTTCTTCGGTTAATAACAACACATCGCCAATTCGCTTTTGCCGCTTAGCGATGGTCACCCGTTCCTTCCACTCTCGGTACTCCTGCCAGTACCCTGTCGCTAGGGGAGTCTGTAAGGATTTGCGATCGGGTTCTTCTAAACCCGTCAATAAATTGAAAAGCGGGCTGTGAATCCGGTTACGGTCTGATTCCCAAGTAGCGCGAATGGTTTTAATAATCGCCTGCTTATCTTTTTCCAAATATTGGGGGTCTGGGCAACCCGTATCATCACAGCGATAAGGAAGGGTGCGGACATTAAAAATATCGTAAGGCATATAAGCCCGACCGCACTGAATGTGAATCACTCCTCGCTTGCGTAGAGCATGGCGAATTCCTAATTCATAAAACACATTCGCATTATCAATACTCAGGTCAGCTAGCACCAAATCAGCGAGCAAAATCTCCTGAAGCATATCGGTTAGAATATCGCCGCTAACGGCTTCCTCATCCGCCCGAAACGACTCAAAACCAGCCTCTTCCAACGCTGGCTTAATTAAGTTTTGATAAATGCTATTAAAATCAATCCAGCGTCCATCTGGTCCTTTTTTGCGACCAAACGGCATGACGACAAAGGCATGGGGCAATCCCTTGGGGTTTGGTTTTTTTTGTTCTTCTTTGGCGACTTTGGTAGCTTGCTCTGGGATAATTTCTGCTTCAGTTACGATGATTTCTTCAACCGCCTGTTTTTTGGGTAACAGGACTGGGGAAATTGTAGAGGGTACGGGCTTATTCTGAACTTCAGTTAACAAATCACTGGCTTTAGCGTGTAAGTCCGTTACCGCTTGACGCATTTGCGTGATGTGTTGGTTATGCTGGCTCCAAAGGACTTTTTCTGTAGCAATGACCAGCTTGAAAAATGCTTCACCCGTGCATTCTTCTGGGTTTAAGCCTTGCCAGTAGTCGCGAATGAGATTGAGTTCAAGAATTAGTTGATTGTAATTGTTAGCTCGCTCATCAAGGCGGGACACTTCCAGCCAAATGGTTAATGCTGTGCCAAGTGAGGTGGTAAACCCTACCCAGACTTCTAAGTTACTCCCCAAACCAGCCAAGGCACTTAAATTACCGCCTAAACCAGCAATAAAGACACTCAAACCAGCGAAGGCAAAAATCCCGATTTGTAAGCGAGTCCGGGTGGCGTAGAGTGTTTCAATTTCTTGGGAATGCCATCTCAGTTGTGCTTCTAAGCGATCGCGCAGGTAATCCTGGGCCAGCAAATCTGTAAAACCTGAATCGCCGTTTTGCACTTCAGGAGCATCATCGGGCGGAATGTTGCCAGTGTAGGGTGTAAGGGTTAAGTTCGGTCCAACTCTCTCCATCACCTGACGCTGAACGGCTGTTACTCGATCAGATAACCACTGATGACGGGTTGCTTGCCCTTGCAAAAGAGTGCGGTAAAGATAAATTTCTTTTTTAATTTCCTCTGCACCAGTTTTGAGAACTCGCCAGTATTGCCCTTGTTGCAGTTTGTTGGCAAAGAACAAGGTGATAGCGCTAACGATGGGCACTAAAATCAGACTGATTCTGAGAATTTCCCGGATTGGGGATGCGCCACTATCAATCACAGATGTGAGAACGGCAAGCAGGGTAGCAATAACAGCGAGTGCGATCGCACTTCCCCGCAGTCTCAGATATTGCCCAGAAGCGGCCGAAGCATTCGTTTCCAGTTGAGCGTAACGCTGCCAAGCTGTTTCTAAGGCTAAAGATTGTTCGTGGGTAACGGTGTTTCGTATCATTGCAGACTCCACCATTGGCTTTTCTCCTATCTCGAATTGCTTGTTAGTCTGAATTTCCTCAAGTTAATCCCATCTCCTTGCACACCTGTTTATCCCTTTGCTCTACATTTGGGTTATGCCTCAGATCATCCCGCAGGCGAGCCGCCGCAAGCTTCTTCTCGTGAAAGCTATTGCAACCACTTACCCGTAGATTCGGAATATTTAATTTCGGGGACTTCAATTCTGTAAATTTCTAACCCTAAAAACTGATGACAAAGATACCCCCCTGCACTCTTGCTCCTCCGCTGGTTATTTCTGTGTCGAGTGTACGGGCAAACCTGCTGCCGCTCCGTATTGTTCGCGTCCGCCAGTTTCACTCGATCGCAACACGGAAATCGTCCTCGCCACAACAAGCCCTCATCTAGCGTGCGTTTTGCCCTTTATTATAAATAGGTCACTCTTGCATCTGCCTAAGGAAATATAATTTATCTATATTTAGAGTAATTTATTGACAGTAATGCGATCGCAAAGTTTTTGTGAAGTTTAGTTATACCCTAAAATAATTGACAAGTTATTTTTATTGTGTATCAAACTAAGGTTTCTATAGCAGTTTGTTGAGCCTTTCGCATACCTGAGTGATTGTGTCGGTGGCTTCACCTAGGTCTACCCCCCTCATGTCATCAGCAGAATTACTGTAGATTCAGTAGCTTAATTTGCCTGAGTGCGATCGCAAAGTTGGCGATCGCTATCCTCAAGGTTCGGGTTAGTCTTCAGATAGTCATACCAAATCCGCATTGATAGCCCCCCTTTCCAAATGAGCGCGGGCAGATCTCTCCGCAACATCACGGTAGAACCCCCTGTATAGGAAAATAAGGCTGTAACAAGTCCGCAGGTCAAGTGATGAGTGAGGTTGCTGTGACAGCATTTTTATTCGTAACCGATTTGGACAATACCTT
>JBFLZA010000704.1:0-4591 GCA_040756535.1 Cyanobacteriota bacterium | reverse complement strand
AATTGAGTCGAGGTCAATGTAAGGAACGAGCACTTGAGACGCTGGATGCAGTAAAAATTCCAGCCAATCGTTGGTCTCAGTATCCCCATGAATTTAGTGGAGGGATGCGGCAACGGGTAGCGATCGCACTTGCTCTTTTGCTCAATCCCAAACTCATTGTCGCTGATGAACCGACCACTAGCTTAGATGTCACAGTATCGGCTCAGATTTTAAAAGAACTCACCCGACTGTGCCGAGAACGGGAAATGGCACTGTTGCTGATTTCTCACGACTTAGCGATGGTGGGGGAATATTGCGACGACATAGCCGTGATGTATAACGGGAAAATGGTGGAAACCGGCCCTGTGAGTTCCATTCTGCGGCATCCCCAACACGACTATACGCGATCGCTCCTGAATGCGGCCTTACATGTGCAAGCAGTTGGTGATGAGACTGGGGAAGAAGACACGGGGAAATCTGTAGACCAACAATCCACTGGTTCGTCTCAATCCCCAATCCCTAATTCTCAGTCCCTCATCCCCCTGCTTCGAGTCGAAAATTTGAGGCAGTATTACACCTTAGAAAGCAATATTATTGAACAACTGCTTTCCAAAAAAAGCCGTGTGATCAAAGCTGTCGATGATGTTAGCTTTGAACTCTATCGCGGTGAAATTTTTGGACTGGTGGGAGAATCGGGTTGCGGCAAGAGTACTCTTTCCCGCACCATTTTACAGCTAATTCGCCCAACCTCTGGAAAGGTTGAATTTCAGGGGCAAAATTTAACCCGATTGGATCGGCAATCTTTACAGGTCATTCGCCGTCAAATCCAAATGGTATTTCAAGACCCCCATGCTTGTCTCAATCCTTTAATGACGGTAGGGCAAAGTATTGCTGACCCTTTATTCATTCACAAACTCGCTAACTCAACTGAAGCAAAACGTCAGGTGATGGAAATGCTGAAACGGGTGGGGTTGACACCCGTAGAAGACTACTACAATCGCTATCCGGCTGACCTTTCAGGGGGACAACAGCAAAGAGTTGCGATCGCTCGTGCTTTAATTACCCGTCCCAGCTTAATTATCTGTGATGAACCTGTCAGTATGTTGGATGCTAGCGTTCAGGCACAGGTGCTAGATTTGATGCTGGAGTTGAAGCAAGAATTTAACCTCACTTATTTGTTCATTACTCATGACCTTTGGTTAGCGAGGTTTTTGTGCGATCGCATTGCTGTCATGAATAGCGGTCAGATTGTGGAAATTGGCCCGACTCAAGCCATTTTTCGCAATCCCCAGCACCCTTACACCCAGACTTTACTGCAAGCTGCTCCTTTATTAGCAACTCAGGCGTGTTGAAGCCCCTGAGAAGCAGTCAAGCGAATTCAGAATTGAGAATTCTGAATTGTTTTGGTCAATCGAGTAGAATACACATTCTTGGTAGGGGCACGGCAATGTCGTGCCCTTACTGTATTTACAAACTTCAAACGATAACATTCGCTTGGAGTGAAAGTTGTCGTGTTTTGAGGTCAAAATAGAAGGTCTCATCGAAAGTCAGTCTAATTGCTGATAAAAATTACGCTAAGTAGGTAGACGGAAATAAACCGAGCTATGTTAAGGAAAGTAAACATACCGGAAACCCTTACCACTGACCAATGACTAATGACGGCCCTCACGAGTTAACTTTAATTGGGCCGACCTACTTAAACAGCGCAAGTAATATAGAACGTGAAAATCAGATGATAAAAGTTGAAATTCACGCATAAGAACGCTCTAAAAAATCACTATATTCCTTTAAAGCCGTATCTTGCCAGCAATGCTTTTAAAGATAGGCATGGTTTTATTTCTCAGCAATATGTTGTTGCAAAATAGAAAAATTCACATTTAGATAGATGGAGGTTGGTTTGGATCAGCCTCATAAGCCCTTATTCTCGCTAGTTAATTTCCTTACTTACTCCAATTCACCCTATGCTCATCCTTCCTGGTTACCAAACTCTTAGACAGATTTATGAAAGTGCCAACTCTCTTGTCTACCGAGCTATCCGAACGCTAGACAATCAACCTGTTATCCTCAAAATGCTCAAGCAAGATTATCCCACACCGGCTGAACTCACCCGCTATAAGCAGGAATATGAAATTATTCGCAATCTGAATCTAGAAGGGGCAGTCAAAGCTTACAGCTTAGAGGCGTATCACAGAACACCAGTCATCATCCTGGAGGATTTTGGTGGCAACTCCTTAAAGCAATTGATTCATGATTCTCATCTAGTTCCCCTCAACACAGGGCGGGTAGGGGAGCAAATCCAACAATTCCTCCACATTGCCCTGCAAACAGCAGAAATTTTAGCGACGATTCATGCTGCCAATGTCATCCACAAAGATATCAACCCCGCCAACATCGTCTTTAACCCAGAAACAGGAATTCTCAAAATCATCGATTTTGGCATTTCCACGGTATTAAGCCGCGAAAATCCTACCCTGAAAAATCCCAATGTTTTAGAAGGCACATTAGCCTATATGTCGCCGGAGCAAACGGGACGGATGAACCGAACACTAGACTACCGCACTGACTTTTACTCTCTCGGCGTCACCTTCTACGAACTGCTCACCGGGCAACTACCATTTGAGACGACTGATGCTTTGGAGTTGGTGCATTGTCATATCGCTAAAGTACCTTCTTCGCCGCATCAGTTTAATCCGGAAATTCCTAAAGCTTTGTCAGATATTGTCATGAAACTGATGGCGAAAACGGCTCAGGAGCGATATCAAAGTGCTTGGGGAATTAAAGCCGATCTAGAAGAATGTCTGAATCAATTTCAGACAAAGGGAGAAATTTCAGAATTTCCTCTGGGTTCTCAAGATATTTCTGACAAGTTTCAAATTCCGCAAAAACTCTATGGACGTGAAGCGGAAGTTGAAACGTTACTGGCAGCATTTGACCGAGTAGCAGACAATCCCCAATCCCAAATTGAAATGATGTTGGTAGCGGGTTATTCAGGTATTGGTAAGTCATCATTGGTTGCCGAAATTCATAAACCAAATACCCGACTGCGTGGCTATTTCACCAGTGGCAAATTTGACCAATTTCAGCGAAATATTCCCTACTCAGCTATTGTAAGCGCCTTTAAAGGATTGGTACGGCAGCTGTTAACTGAAAGCTCTTCACAACTCAATCAATGGCGAGAAAAACTCGTAGCGGCTTTTGGTGCCAACGGTCAAGTCATTATTGATGTACTTCCTGAAGTGGAACTGATTGTTGGTAAGCAGCCACCCGTGCCAGAGTTAGGGCCAACAGAGTCTCAAAATCGCTTTAATCTCGTCTTGGGTAAGTTCATCCGAGCATTTTGTACACAAGAGCATCCTTTAGTTATCTTTTTAGACGATTTGCAGTGGGCAGATTCCGCGACGCTGAAATTGATAGAACGGATGATGACGGATACAGATATGCAATATTTGTTTCTGATTGGAGCGTATCGGGATAACGAAGTCAGCCCAACGCACCCCTTGATGATGATGCTTGAAGGGTTGCGTAATCTGGGAGCAACTATCAATTCTATTACCTTAGCACCCTTAGCACTAGAGAATATAACGCAACTCATTGCTGACACATTACATAGTGACACGCCCTCAGTAAAACCCTTAGCAGAACTAGTGAAGCGAAAAACCGAGGGCAATCCGTTCTTTGTCAATCAGTTTCTGAAAACTTTGCACGCTGAAAACTTGATAACGTTTAACCTCCCAACCTCCGTTACTAATGAGGGAAGTAAAGGGGGGTTCAGATGGCAGTGGGATATTGCACAAATTGAGGCACAGAACATCAGCGACAATGTGGTGGAGTTGATGATAGGCAAGTTAAAGAAGCTGCCAGAAATCACACAGCAGATTTTACGTTTAGCATCTTGTGTCGGTGCTGATTTCGACTTAAATACTATTTCTATCATTAGTAAAAAATCCACCTCGGAAGTTTATAGTGACCTAACAGCAGCAATTCAGTCCGGGTTAATCCTGCCCACATCCGAGTTAGATGAAGAGCTGTTAATTCAAGATTATAAATTTCTGCATGACCGGGTACAACAAGCAGCTTATACCTTGATTGATGAGGAGCAAAAAACAGCAATTCACTTACAAATTGGTCGCCTGCTGTTGCAGAATACTGCACCCTCGTCATTATTGGAGGAAATATTTGAGATAGTCGATCATCTCAATCTTGGTGTTGAACTTGTAACCCAACAACAAGAACGAGTTGAAATCGCCAGATTGAATTTGATGGCGGGTCAGAAAGCGAAAGCAGCAACAGCTTATGGTGCGGCAGTTGAGTATTTGACTTTGGGGGTAAAACTCCTAAGTACAGAGAGTTGGCAGAGTGAGTATGACCTAACTTTATCTTTATATTCAGAAGCAGCAGAAGCGGCATACTTAAACGGTGATTTTACCCAAATGGAGCAATTGAAAGAAGTTGTGCAAAACAATGCTAAAACAATACTGGATAAAGTGAAAATTTATGAGATCGAAATTCAATCTTATATAGCTCAGGACAAACTGCTTGAAGCCGTCAATATCGGTTTAAGCATTCTTGCTGTTTTAGGCATAGAGTTTCCCCAACAGCCAAGCCAATTAGA
>JBFLZA010000703.1:0-4595 GCA_040756535.1 Cyanobacteriota bacterium | reverse complement strand
CTCTTAAAAGAGCGGTTCTGGTGATTCTGTTGTCGAATTGCTAGATAAACTCTCGCTTGACTCCCAATGACTGTTGGTTTTGTTGATGCAATCCCGAAGCTCGCCCAAACACCCTTGACTACTAATAGCGTTGCGGGGTACTGGTATTTCTGAATTGGGATTGATGGGTAAATCTTCCTGTGACTTTCGATAACCGTTGCGCTGGTTTAAGCGATCGCGAATTGCGCTGAGACGATCCTGGCTCGCTATCGGTTCTCTCGGCGCTGGTAACTCTTGATTCGGCCACCAGGGTAAATCAAAGCAAGGGCAAGCGTCTGGTGGCATACCAACAGTTTTTACAGGAATTGGCATCTCACAGCGAGAGCATGGCTCTAAACTCCAGACTGGTGTCAGCAGTTCGGCGATGCTTTCGTCGGTGCCTTCTAAGTAGCAATCTCCGCTCTCGGAGGAGAGTATTTTCTGCCAGAACTGTTCAAACTCATCGCTATAGCGATTGCCTAATATGACGGTTTGGGGTCGCACGGCAGATTCACCGTTGTGCATTACTACTTTTTTACCTAACTGAAGCCAGTAGGCGAGATATCGTTTTACTTGTTGTTCAGATGCCATGAATGGTATTGTTGTGTTCGGCGTCGCTTCGGGGAGTGAGTATTCTCTCCCTAGCTTTAGTATGCTCTAGTACATTTATGGTAACTATTAAATAAGTGTTGAATTTACTATCTTAGGGGCGATCCCAGGGTAGTGAGATTGAGTACGTAACCCCCTGTCACTAGGTAGACGATGTTAGAATGGACACCTATATTACGGACTAATTCACCAAGGCGATCGCGAAATAATCTTCCCATTGGGTAAGCAGGAACCACCCCCCAACCCGCTTCCTCTGCTACAAAAATGACGGTTCCATCTGTCTGGGCCAGACTATCCAACAAGTCTCGTACTGTTCTCTCCCAGTTGTCCGTATCCTGGTCAAGCCAATTTGCCACCCAGGTTCCCAACGAATCAACTAGGAGACAGCTGCTCATATCAGCATATTCCCGAAGTGTTGCTGTCAACTCTATAGGCACCAGCAGAGTCGTCCACTCAGAAGGACGCCGCAGTCGGTGTTTTTCAATCCGGGCAAGCCACTCCACATCCTTCGGGTCTGCGACTGCTGTTGCCACATAGATGACCCGCTGATTAGCCTCCCTCGCTAGGGTTTCGGCCCACTCACTTTTACCAGACCGCGATGGCCCTGTTACTAAGATGACCTGACGCATGAGTCAATATTTATTCGGAATTAGTCTTTGGTCAAGAGGTGAGTATCACTTTATCTTTGTATTACTCTCTTCTCCTCTCCTTTTAACAAATTGGATAAGCTGTTACGCCCATACTTGGCACTTGATCGAGTGAGGGAAAAAAAGCGAAAGGCTTGATTGCTCTACCTTTTACCCTTTCCCTTTCGCCTTTTCCCCTTCCTCAGGATATGTAATTTGTAAGCACGACAGCTTACAACTGCACAGAGGGACTTCCTGGTGATCGAGTTAAAATGAGCGCACAATAAAAAAATTGCAACTCTCTCTCATTCAAGGGTGCGTTGACCTCCCGCCAAGGCTTTGTGCTGAAATTGAGGAGTTGGTGACTTAAACACAGTGGTACGAATAACCATGAAACCAGAACTGCAACGGATCGAGACAGCTTTGAATCAGTTGACACAACCCCAAGCGACTGCCGGCCGAAAGACATCCGCTACTGTGGAACACCAACCCGATAACCTTGGAGAAGGTCAACAGCGCCCTCCCGAAAAACGTGAACCTTCTTTCTCTGTTTCTGTACAGCCTTTCCCCGCCCACCAGCAGTCTGCTAAGACGCCAACTCTGCCTAAGCTGAAACCCGCTAAAATCAGCGAACATCGTCATGCGGCGAACCCAGCTTTGGCAATGACCCTGCTCAAAGAAATTGAAGAAATAGTCACCCGTTGGCAGCAGGAACTACAAACAACTGTGCGGAAAATTCAAGACCTCTATCTAGAAGGGCCAATTGTGGATGGATGGTTAGAGTCTCATCCTCGTGAAGCCCAAGAGAATGCGGGGGCAGTACGCACAGCGCAGGGTGACCGATTGATGGATTATGTGGCAGAAGTATTAAACCAACCTGAGGGCAACGTAACCTGTGAAACACCTCGTACTGGCTACCGTCTTTGTGGGCTGGATGGGGATGGTCAGTTTTGGTCGCGCCCCTGCCCTCCTGATCAAGTCGCTAGTGTGAGCGTTGCGATCGCACGGTATCAAAAAATCAAGCAGTTACTCAATCGCAAGCAAGAACTAGAAACTCGCCTGAGCCAATTGTCGGAAACGTTAATCGTGCTGCACGGTCATCTCAGTAAAGATTGAGGGGCTCGCATGTTGCTCCACAACAACCAGAACGTTGTTGGTTTTTGAATTAAGACTGGTAGCAAGGCTAAAGCATAAAGTATAAAGGATGAAAGCTGTACTACTTGCGCTCTAAACCGCCGACTAGGCGAAGGAAGCGCAGTTTTTTATCCCTCGCACTTCATGCCATGGCATCTGCCGATTCTAAAATTCCCGTTTCAGTTCTAATTCCGGCAAAAAACGAAGAAGCTAACTTACCCGCTTGTCTGGAAAGTTTGGCTAGGGCTGATGAAATTTTTGTCGTAGATTCACAAAGTAGCGATCGCTCGGCGGAAATTGCCGAACGTTACGGTGCAAAAGTAGAGCAATTTTACTTTAACGGTCGCTGGCCTAAAAAGAAAAATTGGAGTTTAGACAATCTGCCCTTTCACCATGAATGGGTACTCATTGTCGATTGTGACGAGCGCATTTCTCCCGAACTTTGGGATGAGATTGCCGTGGCTATCCAAAATCCAACTTTTGACGGATACTACCTCAACCGTAAAGTCTTCTTTCTCGGTAAATGGATTCGGCACGGGGGTCGCTACCCTGACTGGAATCTACGCTTGTTTAAGCACAAAAAAGGTCGTTATGAAAACCTCAACACAGAAGAAATACGTAATACAGGTGACAATGAAGTTCACGAACACGTCATCTTAGAAGGCACAGTGGGTTACCTGAAAAACGATATGCTGCACATTGATTTTCGGGACATTTACCACTGGTTAGAGCGGCATAATCGTTACTCCAATTGGGAAGCTCGGGTCTATCTCAATATTCTTAACAGCAAAGATGACTCTGGCACGATTGGTGCCAAGCTTTTTGGCGATGCCGTGCAGCGCAAGCGCTTTCTCAAAAAAATGTGGGTTCGATTACCCTTTAAACCAATACTGCGCTTTATCGTGTTTTATTTTATCCAGCTAGGCTTTTTAGATGGAAAAGCTGGGTACATCTATGCACGCTTGTTAAGTCAATACGAATATCAAATTGGAGTCAAACTCTATGAATTACAAAAATTTGGCGGTCAGCTCAATGTTCCTGATCTGTCGCCTGTAAAGCAGACCCCATCAGAGATTTCTGTCAATCGCAAGGCAGCACCAAGCTAGTAACGCTGTAATAGATTAAAACAGCATAGTCACTCTTTGTAACTAAAGCACTCAATATCAAGACTTTAACCTGACGGCTATGGAAGATACTGCCTTGCTTTGAGGCAGTCAATAGCATAAGAGGATGTACAGGGGAATATATTTGCTCTTCGGTGATTTGACCCGATATGAGATTTACTCGACACTGCTCAATCCAAGTGGGTAAAAGCATGAGCCTTGTGTCAACCTATTAAGTTGAGTTACCCCCGCATCGACATACCTGAATCAGTACTGTAGTGACAAAGACACGCTCTGTTCACCTCTTCTCAGGACATACGACTCAAGACATAGTCAGCCAAGTCAATCAGAGCTTGAGTGGGCTCTGAAGGCTTGAGTAGAGACAAGCTTTGTACCGCTGCCTGAGCATGATGTGCCGCCAAAGCACGGGAACGCTCGATCCCTTTACTTTCCTTCACCAGAGAGAGGGCTTGAGCGATATCATCCGGTTGAGCAAATTCTCGCTCAATGAGTACCTCTAGGTAAGGCTTTTCTTCCAAAGCATACAAGACGGGTGCAGTTAGGTTGCCACTGATTAAATCCGAACCGGCTGGCTTACCCAAGGCTTCGGTTGAACCTGTAAAGTCCAAAATGTCATCCACAATCTGAAAAGCCAACCCAATATCACGTCCGTAACGGTACAATGCGGCTGCCAACTCTACCGAGACCCCACTGAGTAGCCCTGCTGCTTTGGCACTATTAGCAATCAGTGAAGCTGTTTTATAATAGGTCTTCTGCAAGTAAGTTTCCATGGTTAGGGTTGTATCAAATCGATTCAGCCCCTGCTGGATTTCTCCTTCCGCCATGTCCTTAATCACTTCTGACAGCAACTTGACGACTTCTAAGTTACCGAGATTAGCTAAGTACCAAGCCGATTGACCAAATAGGAAATCTCCTGCTAGTACGGCGACGCGGTTATTGAACAAACTATTAACGGTTGGGACGTTACGACGTAACTCTGCTTCATCGACGACATCGTCGTGTACTAAGCTAGCGGTGTGAATCATCTCTGTAATTTCTGCCAAGCGCCGATGACGCGGAGTAATGTCAGCGTCCACCATGGTTG
>JBFLZA010000702.1:0-4596 GCA_040756535.1 Cyanobacteriota bacterium | reverse complement strand
TTTTAGTTATATTAATAGTTCCCAACAAAACCTAAATCACTGTATCGGGGAATACAGTTTTTCAATTCAAAACAAGCTAAATGAAGTCACTACTCCAGAGCGATCGCAGAAGTTTTCGGTCTACTGAAAGTCAGACCTGAACTGCTCATCCGCAAGGGCAACACCAAGGGCAAACTGGCAACCCGAAGTATTCCTGTGATTGAAGACTTGAGGGGATTGCTGAGAGCTTATCGACATCCAGAACGGGGTTATCTGTTTCCGGGCCGCTGGGGAAGGGGGCATATTAACTCAGATTCGGCAGCAAGGATACTGAGAGAGGCTTTTGAACGAGTAGGAATTGAGGGGGGCAGTACTCACAGCTTTAGAAGGACTGGCTTGACCCAACTCAGCAACGCTGGAATCCCTTTGAGGGTGATTCAAGAGATTAGCGGTCATAACAACTTAGAGCAGTTGCAGAAGTATTTAGAGGTGAAGCCAGAGCAGGTTAGGGGAGCGGTGGCAGCGCTGTCGATGTTGAGTCATGTGGGGGAAGGTGGGGAGTTGGGAGTCGGGAGTTGGGAATCGGGAATAATTAATGGAGAAGAGAAAAAGTTTGAGCAGTTTGAAGCCGAGGGATGATGTCAAACTCTGAAATTCAATCTTATCGAGACTTACGAGTTTGGATTGAAGGGATGAATATAGCAGAAACTTGCTATCAGGTAACAAGAACCTTCCCAAAAGAAGAAATGTATGGCATGGTCTCACAGATTCGTCGTTCAGCCGCTTCTATTCCTGCCAACATAGCAGAGGGTTATGGACGAGAATATCGGGCTGAATACATCCAATTTCTCAGAACAGCTCAAGGGTCTCTCAAAGAACTAGAGACTCATCTAATCCTATCGGTCAGAGTTAAACTCACAACCAACCAAGAAATAGACCCGATTCTCTCGAAGTGCGAAGCTTTGGGGAGAATGCTACGCTCTCTCATCCGCTCCCTCCAGAGTAAAGCCTAAAAGTCCCCAAGACTCCTACTCCCTACTCCCTACTCCCTACTCCCTACTCATACGACGGAAAATTACCGTTACCCTACCCAACCGCTTCACAAGCAGAACTTTCGCATCGGCTCTTATAATTTGACCGCCAGTCCCCGGCGACTCAACTCAACCCGCGATCGCGTTGCGCTGCTGCGTTCGCCCTTGGCGTTGCCGAAGCGTCGCGCAGATCGCTTCTGGCATTTCTCCCCTCTGTTAAAGTCAACTGGCGTCTAATTTAAATATTCAAATTAGACGATCGCTTCCTAAAACAACTTGCCCAGATTACCTGGGGAAGCGGCTGGCTTAGGCGGTGAACACCCGGATCATCTGATTTTTCCTCATTTGCTTAACGTAGCCGCCGCCCCGCTTCCAATCGATACAACGAATCTGGCATTGCGGGCGTTACCGTTTGAACTTAATAAAGACCAGAGGACTCTAAAGACCGTATTAAAGCTGCAATAAATCTTTTGCCAAACAGGCTCGATAGTAACCCGCATGATACAACCAACAATGTTGCAATCCCTATGTTTTGCAAGTTCAATTCTATAGACGATAGCAAGTAAGGGATGACTACCATGAAAGTACCAAGTGCAGCTCCTCCAAGAAATCGGTAGACAGCATTATCAGCAGAAGGCTTTTTTAGATCAGTCTGTTCAGAAGCCATATAAAAATTCTTTAACTCCTTAGCCACATACTTTTCTACTTCTAACAAGGGAGGCTATAGCTGAATGGCACTCGCGAATTGCGCGATAGGCAAGAGCTCTTCTCTGACTACTGGCAACAAACCCGATCTGGTGGCTTCACATCTCCAGACGGGCGAGCGCGTTTTCTCCGATTTGCTCGACAGAAGTCAACCTATCAAAGCTGGACGCACCCCACACCCTCAAGATAGTGAGGCAATGAGGAAGCCAAAGCTTTCTCATCTTACAGGTTTGAGCAAGTACGTTCCTATAGCAAGAGGTGGCACACTCCACAGAGCTAGAATTGTGAGATTGGTTATCACACTGCTTAAATAGACCGCAGTAGAAGGATAGACCACCGCCATATTTATCGCGGCGGCGAATGCCATCACAACGGCTACTGCCATCACAACTCGCCCCGCCCAATTGTGATGGCGTTGATACCACACACCAATCGCCACGGATGATGCGCCCAAGAAAACCAACAAGATTACTAAGGCAAAACTGTAAATCGACAAATCAACTCGAATGTGTTCAGTAATCAATGCTTGAGTAAAGTTATGAACAGTCCAGAGAATGACCCCTGTGCCGTAAGCAATTAACAAGCCTGCCAGGATTTTCTTTTGTTGGAGCATTTATTTTTATTGGAGTTACAGGGATAAACAAATGCCTGAGAGCTGCAAAGATTGTCTAAAGCCTTTGTTCTAAAGATTTGAGAGATTGATTGATTGTTCCTGCTGCATTCCAATGAGAGCAAAAATACCGGAATGTGATCGATACCGATAACCGCCTCACCAAGTCATCGCTGATAAACTTTCCCAAGACTCCCGCGTAAGCTGCCATTCGGTTTGGCTCCATCCGCGTTTACCCATCCAATCCGAACCAGGACGTGTGCCAACGACGACAAACCCATAACGCTGTGCTAAGCGCATAACACGTACATTTGCACTGATGGAAATGCCTCGAATCTCTTTCCTTAGTAAAATCTCGCAGAAGAAATCTCTTGGTGACGATCTCCATTGTCAGTGTCCTTTGGCTTAGTCGTCTCAACCATGGAATGAACGGCAGGATTATTTCCTAGTGATACATCGGGAAATACTGATAAGTGATCACCCGTGCTCTCCTGCCAGGAAAAAAACGGATTTGGGAGGGGTATAGGATTTCTTCTTACTCTCACAATCAACGCAAGGCACAATAAAAAAAGCAACCCGCCCTTTTCCTCATGGCATCCAAAAAACCCAAAAAAACAAAAGAGATCCAACCCGTAGAGCCTTCTCCTAAAATCGCTCTGGTTGCCCTCAAACCCGCCCTCAAAGCACAAGAAACTCAACAAAAGCTTTCTCCCCAGAGCGAGTCTATTGAACCTCCTGTGCCTGTTGAGTCTCCTGCGACAGATGAACTTCCTGTGCCTGTTGAGTCTCCTGCGACAGATGAACTTTTATTTCCGATTGAGTCTCCCGTACCAGTCGCCGTCAAAAAAATACCCAAACCCATCAAAAAATCCCCCACTCCTCAAGTTGAAGTAGATTCCTCACTACCCGAAAATAGCAATGCCATTTTTCAGGGACTAGGCATTATTGTTGGGGATGTTGTTTTTTCCGAGAAAAAAGCACACATCACAATCTCGGAGAAAGAATATCCTTTGTTTTATGCTTCCTCTCACAAAAGAGCTTTTGAAGCTTTACGGATACAAATCAAAAATACAGAGCAGTCCAGACAACGCTTAATCGTTTACCCAAAAATACTTCACTTCCCCAAACGAGAGCAGCCCTATCTAGTCGGTTTTCAAGTCGTCGGTTTTCATAAACAATTGGAAAAATCCGAACCAAAGCCTGAAAACGAAAATGGCAGCTTGAGTGTAGATCAGGAATTGCAGGATTTCGAGTTCAAGCTTTCAGGACTCTGGCAATTCATACCTGTCTGCCAAACTCCCTGCATTACCATCCAAAAAAACTTTAGTGAGGAGAGGCTAACATACATTAAAGAAGCTCCTATCGAGCAGAAAGTAAACTTTATGAAAGCCTCTCACGTTCCTGTTATGTGGAGTAATCCGCCAATTAGACCATTCAGGTTTAATCCCAAACTGGATAAAGAGCAGCAGGGTCAGGCATCTTTTGTGGAAATCAAAGCGGTATTTGTTCCTGAGCGGGATGTTTTTGAGTTTCGCGAATTGCGCTCAAGACCATCTCAGGCTCCCCCTAGATCCTTAAAAGCTGGCAAAACTCAAAAGGCAGAAGCCCTCAAGGCTAAAACTAAACGCAAGAAGGAAAAGGCACAAACCGCTCGACAAAGCTAAACCGGGTAAACCTATCGCCAATCAAAAATTGAAAAAAGCCGAAATTAAGTTGCCCTCAATTGAAAGCAGCTATAGGAATAAGGACAAGGAGAATAGAAAACGCGATCGCTTTCTCCCAAAAGACGTAACAAATGATGATTTTGCTAAATAAATGCGTGCAATTGGAAAAACATAACCTGTGACCAACGAACTCATTCAGTTAAGGTCGATTTGAGGTGCTTCAAAATCCAAATTCATTGGTTGCTCGGATATCTGTCTCATCGTCATTATGTTTGTTGTCGATACGTCTTGACCAACAACTTCAAACTGTAAATCATCGCTCCAAACTCGACCGACTCCTGCTAAGAGGACACCAAATGCAATTTTAGAAGCATTTTCCGGAACATCTAAAACAATGTGATACTGAGTCCAATCGATAGTTCCCTTGATGGAGCGATTTTGCATATTGTCGAAACTCAACATCTCATTCTCTTGACCATCAGACATCTCCGAAAATGCTCAAAAGCATTTATAGATAGGCTTTTAGCTGGTCAAATGCCACCTGCCTCTCTCAACGCATTCAACGATTTATTAGGATTACAGACGGTTGGAGAGCAAAAGTTGGAAA
>JBFLZA010000701.1:0-4596 GCA_040756535.1 Cyanobacteriota bacterium | reverse complement strand
GACCCATTGGGGTCAAATCCCACGACTCTGACGAGGGCAATTTCGCGATCGGAGGGACGCCACAAGGCGCTACCGAAAATCAGTCCTTCGGCTCGTTCCACACCTTCCACTTTTCGAGCTTGAAGGACATTGGATAGGGGAATCGGTAGCGTCAGTTCAAGTTGTAATTGGTTTTCTGAGGCAACCCAAATATCAGCATCGGCATTATGAATTAACTGACCCGAAGAGCGACTAAATCCAGTAAAAATACCCGTTTGCAAGGTGACGAGTGTCACGGCAAACATAATTCCTGCCTGGGCTACAAGGAAGCGAGGAATGTCTTCGAGCAGGTTTTTACGGGCAAGGGAAACCATAGAAAAGTTTGTACAAAAATTAATCACCTACTTTGTAGCGTAAGTTTTGACCCTTAACTATAGAGGTTGTGCTTGTTTTTTGAATGTCATTGTCATTTCCTACGGCTGCAACCCCTCAAGCTGTTGCATCACTGCCTGGTTGCCAGTTCTCAGGTAGTCTCTGTGTTTTGCCCAGATACGGCGCAGGTATTCAAGGACTGGTTCGTCGTAGTCAAATTTTTCGGATTCTTGTTTAATCCAAAGTCCTACTTGCCATAAGTCTTCCAGGGTAGTGCAGGCTTGGATGAGGGAAACAATTGCTTCGAGCCACATTGCCAGTTTTCGGTAGCTGATGAATTGTCCGCCTTTGTCGCAACGATGAACAAAGAGGACATAAGCCCAACGTTCAGCGCGTACAATCAGCGATTTGGGGATGCCCAGGAATTTGGCGATCAGGTCGAGGGTAATGGGAAAAGCGGAGGGTTTAATCCGGCGGAATAAGATTGTCATGGTGGGTTAGAACTCCAGATGCAAGCAGTATTCTTGACCAGACGGGGAATTAATTCCCCGCCTTATAGAGAAAGTCCACTCAAGTGGACTCGTTTATCAATTTCCAGTCCTCTTTTAGAGGACTTTCGCTGTTAGCCAGGGGTTTAAACCCTTGGCGGGATGGATTGCTTATAGAGAATGAGGCGAAATGTCAGTTAAAACTTACGCGCTAGCCCTCCACCGTAGAGGGAACATCGAAGATGACTTCAAATTCGGCGGCTGGAAGGAAGCGGTGGAGCGCTCTAAGATGGTCTTGAGCATCAGTACGGTTGTAGAATCGGGCGACGGTATAGCGTCTCAAGTCGGGTAAAAGGCGGACGATTGCCCAAGGACGGCTATAGTCTTCGGGTTGCTCAATGTGCTGGTAGGTATTGGCTTCGCCGCCTCTGATGGTGTGGAGAGTTGTTTGAACGAGTTGCAGGAGTGCTTCGGGTGCTGGGGTGGTGTCGTTTGGCAGGAGACGCCAGTCACTGATGGGTGCGGGTAGCCAAGTTAGGAGATGAGATATACCGTCTTGGCTGATTTTCCAGGTTAAACGGCGAGTTTGTTTGAAACATTGGTATTTTCGCTGTCTGAGAGACGCACAGATTTTCTCGCCTTCGGTTTGAAGGCGTAGCCAGTCAGAGTGCTTCATAGGATTGTATTGTTGAAAGAATGTAGGGAACGAAGGGCAGTTACAATAATCTCTGCCCTTTGCGTTCTTATAGTCTTCAAGAACTAGTAAAACACAACTAGCTTTTTTTTACTAGTACATAAATATGATATGCCCCAGGAAAGTGACAAGCGTCTTACACCAGCCGATTTGCGTCAGCGCACAGGTTTAACTCAAGTCCAATTCGCGGCTTTGATTGGAAAAAGTCCCTCAGCCGTAGCTAAATGGGAAGCCCGAAGTGCATTGCCTAGAGGGACACCGTCTGAAATCAAGCGTCTGTGTGAGGCTTACAAATGCACTCTCGATGAACTGATTGAGGCGTTTGAGGGAATTGATATCGAGCAAGAGTGATTGGCATTGGGTTGGATAGAGGAATTTTGGTACTCGCGTTCCCGTTGTCGGGGGCGCTTTTTTTAGGAAAGGCGATCGCACGGTAGCAGTGAAGGGAAAGAGCGAGTGTTCCAACAGGTTAAGTAAACAGCTTGTCCGCTTGTACATCAGGATGAGGACAACCGTAAAATCACCTAACTTCATCTGCAACAAAATCATTGTATTCAGTGTATTCCACGTTTCTTTGCTCGGTAATGCTTTTCTATCCTCAAAGCATGTCCCAAAGCATTGGTGAAAAACACTGCCGCATGTACGTGAAAACCACAAATAGGACTGCGAGAATTACTGACATTATTGCAAAACGTCGCCCTCTGGCTGACAAAATCGCAGCTACAGAGGACAATCTAAAGTCTCTTGCCTTAGCACTGGACAAACTTGAAGCACATCGCAAGCGTTTGTTAACGGAAGTAGAGCCAGACATTAAGGAACGCTTGAAGACTATCGACTTTTCAACACTTCAGTTCAGCATTACTACTGAGTTAGAGGTACTGGACAAACTGCGGGGGCGATTCTCCCGCGACACGCTCAATATCGGGGTTGTTGGGCGGATGAAGCAAGGAAAGAGTACCCTACTACAGAGTTTAAGTGGACTGGATAACGATGTAATTCCGGCTCATAGCGGGGGCGCTTGCACGGCTGTACGGAGTACAATTTGCCCTCGTTTCAATGCTGAAACTGAAGCTAAGGTTACGTTTCATTCAGAGGATTCACTCTTTAAAGAGGTAATTCTTCCCTACTATACAGAACTGAGGTTAACTCCCATTCCCGCTAGCTTCAGTGATTTTGTCAATAGTCATCTACCTGACAAGCCCTCATCTGCTACCAATGAGGCGATGTATCAACGTCTCAAACATGATTACTACTCAAATCAAGCTGTTTATCGTGATTTGCTCGGCGCAAGTCAACTTACAGTACCGCGTCATGAAATTCAAGAATATGTGACTCATGCCAACGGTGCTGACACTTTTAAGAGTCTTGCTGTACGGGAAGTAAAGATATATTGTCCTTTCCCTAATCCTGAAGTTGGACAGATTGCACTGGTTGACATCCCAGGTTTGGGCGATCTTAGAGTAGGCGACGAAGAGTTGATGCTGGAAACTTTGGGGCAGGAAGTAGACGTTGTTTTATTCGTCCGCCGACCTGATCCGCAAGGTGATGATTGGCAAATACAGGATACAGCTCTTTATGATACAGCCGCCAAAGCTTTGAATGATTTATCAGCGAGGTCTTTTTTTGTTCTCAACCAATTGAGCGATACCCAAAACGAGAGTAAAAAGTCTTGCGAACGATTTAAGCAGCACCTTAATAGCGGACAGTTAGGCATCAAAGTTGTTGATTGCATTATTGCTGACTGTAAAGAGCCTCAACAGGCTAATCGAATTCTGGATCGAACTCTCGCTCATCTAGAGACAAAGATTCTCGATCTCGATACTAAGTATGCTGAATCTTGCCAGGAGCGCCTAGTTCAACTCCAGAGTGCAGTTAAGGCTGAGTTAGATAAGGCACGAACTGCCCTTGGTCAAGCAGCGCCAGATGATTATCGGGTTGTTGAGCAGAAATTCAGCAAGTTGTTTGGTAATGACAAAAAGGGTTGGTGGAAGGACGTTGCACTCGGTCTTGAGAAGCTTAGATCAGAACTCTGGCTACATCGTCAAGCGCCTAATAGCAACTTACAAGCTGGGGTGGATGCTGCTATTCAGGCTTGCCAAAACCATAAGGGCATACTGTCGTCTGAAAATCCCGTTGAAGAAATCAACGAGCGGATTATGGTAAGTGGTTCGCTAAGAGCCTACGCGGATTACCGGGATGAACTTCGCGTCCTTTTATCTCATCACTTCCTGTCTTTGGATGAGGGATTAAAGCAATCAATAGAGAATGTGAAATCTCAAGTGGTAGATGTACTGATTCAAAAGGGGCATCTTGGAGTGTTGACAGACGCACGAGGCTCTGAATTTATCAAAGAACTCAAGAAATTAGTAGATGAAGCTCCCAGCGAACTAGGGAGATTGAAGCAAGGATTAGAAATTTTTGCTGAGTTTGAGCTTTCTTATCGTGGATTCATGCAGCACCGGATTCGTAAGCATTTAGATGGGATTACCAATATTATTCCAACTAATAGTCAGACAGGACACGCTCCTGAGCAGCAGACAGATACATTGCGTCCTTCTGCATCTACATCTGCTGATGAAATTCTATTAGCGCTTCAGATCGAGTATGAAACAGCCGTTAACAGAATCATCCCTGCGTTAGAAGAATTGCTTTGGGAGCCAAGTCAAGCAGCATACGCAATGGTGGAAGAGTTTGTGGATAACATCATCCATCAAGAAGACATTCAGGAGGAATGGAAAAATTTTTTGAGAGGTGTGCGATCGCAAGTTTGGCTAGAAGAACTCGGAAAGCTAGAGCAAGACAACGCACGACTACAGAATTGGTTAACTTCCGTAAAGCAGGTAGAAGAAGCTAACGCATCCTACTCGATTTTATTCTTGAACTAAAAAAGGACACTAACTTCAATGGATGAGCTGAAAGAACTAAAAATCATCATGGTTGCACCCAGAGGAATTGGCAAAACTAGTCTCTTAGCCGCCATGCATGAGGAGTTTGATAAAACCTTCGAGCAAGCTAATCTCACCACCTGGACTACTGACAGTAAAACTTTGCAAGCTATAGAAG
>JBFLZA010000700.1:0-4602 GCA_040756535.1 Cyanobacteriota bacterium | reverse complement strand
CCATAACCATAGGCAACTTCAGCAAGCAGCAACCCATTGAGCGTATCTCCTGCTTCAATCTGGTATTCCGTCACCAAGATTGTCTGATTATTCAAGCGAAATAAGTTATCGATATTTTCCCCAAATGCCGCTCCCGCAAACGCTTCTGCTGCCAAAGCATAGGCGCACAGAACTTGGGCATTGGGCAAGAGTTGCGCCAAATTCTTACTCAACCCCTGTTCAAACGTGCGGATGACTAAACCCCCCCTCGGATTTGCCGCATGAGCCATTAACCCCACTTCTAAATTCACCATCTCATCATCTGTTGCCACCAAAACGCTTTTAGCTGTCGGCAGATTCGCTGCATTCAACGCTTCGGCATAGCTACCCGTAATCACTGGCAACTGGGGTAAAATATTGGAGTCAATTTCTGTATTAGTAATCCCCACAACTGGCTGTTTGAATTCTTGCAACATCGCCGCCACCTTCTGACCGACTCGACCCAATCCAATCACCACTACATGGTCTTGTTGCGGCACAGGCGGACGACGCTTTAAAAAGTGAAATCGAGCGCTTAAAAGAATTTCCGTGAGCAGTGCGTACAATACCCCAACAAACGCCGTACCTGCAAAACCGAGTCCTAGACTGAGCGACTGTAACCACCAAGGGACAGGAATCTCGAAGTTGAACCCACCGTATAAGTCTCCAAATCCTCCCATCAATAAGATTGCCGTTGTGTAAAAGGCATTGCTCAAGCTCATGTTGGGATAGTTCACCTTGTACAGAATTGCTCCCAACAGCCATAGGCACAGCACAGTAATCCCAGAGAAAATCGCGACGCGCCGCACCTGATTTTCATAAGTAGATTGCCAAAATTGAATCAAGTTCTGCTTGAAGTTGCCCCAGTTTAGCGCTTGAGCTATCTGTTGCCACAACTGCCGCCGTTCTAGCTTAGTTTCCGTTGCCAACTTTTCCCCATGACTACCCAGTTTGGGCATCACCTCAACGTAAACCAGAATGTCTCCCGCTTGCACTAGAGCATCCGGTTGCCACTGGTGAAACCCTGTAACCATCCTGGATGAGTTGGGTGCATGGCTCAAAACCCGACGCATCGAACTGTTGATATCATGCACTAAGCGTTTGCAAAGCAAGTCACCCGGTTGAATATGACGTTTCACCACCCGCAACTGCTGTCCTTCTAGGTGGAAAAAGCCCAAAGTCATCGTTCCTAAAGTGGCAAGGGCAAAAGCGGCGGCGGGTAACTGAGTGGGTTCAAAGGAGACAAAATTTCCCAGGTGTTTGCTCAACAGTTCATTGAGATTTTCTTTAGCAGAGCGAACCACTAAACGTGTATGGGGGTTCAACAGCCGTGCCGCAAAAGCCGTTTCTACATTCACTCTTTCGCTGCTGGTAACGAGAAGGACAGCTCGACACTGCCGAATTTGAGCCTGTTCTAAAACACTTTCTTGACGGCAATCGCCGATGATCAAATCTTCTAACAAGTCGGGTATATCGGGAATCTCCCAGCTTCTGGGTCGTATTTCCTCAATTGCAATGATGTTAACTCCAAACCCCTTAAGTGCGACCACACATTGCTGGCCTAAGCTACCAAGCCCACAAACTAAAAAACGGTTGAGTATGACTTGAGGAGCATGGGATCGCTGCTGGGAATTCGCAGCAATTTGCATTTTTACCGCCATTTGTCAAGATTAGTTCGCTCCGATTATAGGCGAGTCTTCTCTACTGTCGGCAGTGGTGTGCGGATTTATTAGATTTGTCTTGAAAATAGAAGTCAGGACTCAGGAGTCTCCATCCTTGGTTGTAAACGCCAGTTCATGGCGGTCTCTTGCAAAATTTTTACAGTTATTCAGTTCAGCTTTCTTCAAAGTTCTATATGAAGCCTACAATGATTAGGCATTCGCCCTTTAAATGCGTAAAGCCGAAGCCCTGAACCTAGAGCATCGGCTTTTTGATTGGGTTAATCAAGCTTACAATCTCACACCTGAAGAAGCGGAAAACAGGACTTTTTGCGAATGACCATCTCTCCCATCCCGGTTAATTTCTAGAATTCTCTAGATCGGAAACTAGGCGAGATGCGATCGCACTTAAAACGTATTCGATTCCTTCCGTCGATAAAAGGCTCATTTGAGCAATTATATAATCAGCTAGCTGAAGGGTTGCAGGTACCACAACTAAGCCTGACCCTTTACCCAACAACCTCTCAACCAGTTCTGCTTTTTCTTGTATAGATAGCTCTTTTACTTGTTGCAAAACTCTCTCAAAGTTATGGTTACAGTCATCTCGACTATGTAAGTCACGGTCATACATGGGTTTACATCCATAAATCCTGGGGGCATTATATAGGGACTGACCCTTGTCCTGTAACCGTGGATTTACGGAGAGCAGAAACAAGGCTGATGTTTGCCTCTGTAATAACCCCCTTGATTAGATCAGTAGGGGAAGTGGAGGAAGCCGGGAAAGCCGGGGAAGAGAGAAAAAATTAGTACAAAAGGGGTATTTAACCCGGATTTGGTATCAATTCTACAGAAAGATTAAGAGAGCGATCGCCTTCGTCCCCGAGAGAGCGTTGCCATCTACGTGTTACCTGAGCCAAAATAAGTTAGCATAGCCTGCGATCGCGCAACCACTCAGGGGCTATTAATTCATTAAATTTCCTAGACCTTAAAGGACTGCTTTTAGGAATTCTGATTTTTATGAATAACTGGAAATCTACCCCTTTCTAAGGATTTTAAATAAAGATCATCGTAGCTATTAATGATGAGTACCTATTTCACTATCCATAAATAGCAATTATCTCAATTTTTTGTACATTTTCCAACGGTAGCAGTCAGTTCCGATAGAAGAACAGTAAAATATATGACAGCCAACTATCCCATTATTGAAACCCAGCTAAGACTGATTAGAGCGTTGCAGAAAGGATATGCTGAAGCCCTTGAAGCAGGAGACTGGCAAGCGGCTGATTACCGGGCTGCCCATTTACATAAATTGTGTGAAGGGCTGCACCATTTAAGTCAACTCTTGGATAAGAGTCGTGTTATTCCAGAAGCGATGAAGCCAAAACCGTCGAATAACTGGGTCAATACCATTCGTTCTGTTCCTTCATCTTTTCCCCCCACTCAACCCCTAACAAGTGACGATAGATATATACCTTCATCCCTACCCTTAACAGAACTCAATCCAGAGCAGATAGACGAAGAGTAACCCAATCACGTTCAAAGTTCCCAGGAAAAAACAGTGGAAAAGAGGCGATAGATACACGTCTTTACCCTTCTTTCCAATTCAATACATCTCTTCCGAAACTATTATTTGGGAAGGAATCTGCTCCTGACCGAGACTCATAGGGCGCAAGCCCCTAGTTTCTAACTAGGGGGATAAGCCCGTAGCGAATTTATTCGCCGTCAGACTTCCTTCTGGTTTTGAATATACTGCTTAACTACCTCTAGTGGCGCACCTCCAACCGTAGAAACGAAGTAAGAGTTAGTCCAAAGAGTCGGAAGTCTTGATTTTAAATGAGGGAATTCCAGTCTTAAATAACGAGAGGTTGCTCCTTTGAATCTCTTCACAGCCTTGTGAATACCAAATTGAGGGTTTACTTCAATGAGTAAATCTACGTGGTCTGGCATTATCTCCATCTCAAGAATGTCTACCTGTATCTCTTTAGCTATCTGTTTAAGTAATTCCTTGAGTCGAGTGCCCACACCATTAACCAATACAGGGCGTCTATACTTGGGAGTCCAGACGATGTGGTATTTACACGAATAAACGACGTTCCTATTTGACTTAAAATTCTTCATAAAACTCCCGAAAAATAGATAGCTTTCATGTCTATAATGATTATACAGCTACAGGCTATCTAACTAGGAGGTGATTCAAGAGTGTTGGTACTGGAGTATAAAGCCGTCGTCAAGAAGATACAGGCAAGAGCTATTGATGAAGCCATTCGTACCTCACAGTTTGTCAGAAACAAGGTGCTGAGGTACTGGATGGACAATCGAAGTGTCGGCAAAAAAGAACTGTACCAGTACAACACTCAGTTACGTGCAGAGTACGCATTCGTCGCCGAACTCAACTCTCATGCTTGTCAGGCATCTGTTGAGAATGTAGAACGTGCAATCAGTGGATTTTTCGATAGCGCAGCGGTAGCGAGTCTTCGAGCGTCTAACTGCAAGAACAAGAAACCTGGAAAGAAAGGATATCCTCGATTTAAGCAAAATAGCCGTTCAGTCGAGTACAAGGTTTCTGGCTGGAAGTTGCATCCATCCAAGCGTCGTATTAGCTTCACCGACAAGAAAGGAATTGGTGAACTCAAGTTACTAGGAAAGTGGGATATTCACACATTCCCTGTAGACCTAATCA
The DNA here is from genome assembly GCA_040756535.1 of Cyanobacteriota bacterium. Classification (GTDB taxonomy): domain Bacteria; phylum Cyanobacteriota; class Cyanobacteriia; order Cyanobacteriales; family Coleofasciculaceae; genus JBFLZA01. The sequence continues at coordinate 246 of JBFLZA010000700.1, read as the reverse complement.
AGCGAGTTCGGATTGTGCGTAGAGCTGATGGCTACTATGTACAATTTTGCGTCAAGGTTGACAACAACCAAGATGCACCAGCTACTAACACTGAAGTTGGTATTGATGTTGGACTAGAGGTGCGAATCGTTCTGTCGAAATGGGTTAAGTATCCTAGAACAGCCTAAGGATGACAGGCAAGGAAAAGAAGAGGGGATAAAACCTCATCAGAACCTTGACAACTGAATGACCATGTAGGTGAGAAGA
>JBFLZA010000699.1:0-4615 GCA_040756535.1 Cyanobacteriota bacterium | reverse complement strand
TATTCTCGGTTATCCTATCTATCTATGGTTCGAGGAACCGCGATTTTGGCAAGACCGACTGCTGCATCCAGAAGACCGTGATTGGTGTATTCATTTTTGTGTCACAGCAACCAACGAAGCCAAAGACCATGTGTTTGAGTATAGAGCGATCGCAGCAGATGGTCGTGTCGTCTGGCTCAAAGACGTAGTTCGCGTTGTCTGCAATGCTCACGGAGAGCCTAAACTCCTGCGTGGCGTGATGGTAGATATCACGAAGGAAAAGGAAGCCGAGGAAAAAGAGCAGCAACTGATTCGCGAACGAGAAGCACGGCTAGAGGTAGAAAGAGTGCAGGAAGCCCTGCGAAAGAGTGAACAGCGGTATCGTTCTCTTGTAGAGGCTACCTCTCAGATTATCTGGAACACCCAAGCCGAGGGAGAATTCCTGACCGAACAACCGGGGTGGAGTGCATTCACAGGGCAGACGTTTGATGAATCGAAAGGATGGGGGTGGCTCAATGCCGTCCACCCGGATGATCGAGAGTACACGGCCCAAGCATGGCAAGATTCCCTGACTAACCGCACCCTTTATCAAGTCGAGCATCGCCTACGGCGTTATGACGGTAAGTACAGGTATATGAGTGTTCGGGGTGTCCCAGTCTTTGAACCGGATGGCAGCATTCGGGAGTGGATTGGAGTACATACCGACATCACCCAGCGTAAGCGGACTGAGAACGCCCTCAAAGAAAGTGAACACCGCTACGCGCAAATCCTGGATTCAGTACAGGACATGGTGTTCTGCAAGACTCCTAATTCAGTGGTTGTGTATGCCAACAAAGCAACCTGTCAGTACTATGGCATGACGATTGAACAGTTGCGCGGCATCACTGATGTATCGTTTAACAATCCGGATTACACGCAGCAATATCTCTCGGATGATATGCAAGTCTTCACGACGGGTGAGCCGATTGAGGTACTTGAAGAACCTAACATCCGTGCTGACGGCGAAATCCGCTTCTTTCACACCATCAAAACCCCAATCTTTGATACCGAAGGCAATGTGATCGAAGTCGTCGGTGTTTCTCGCGATATCACCGAGCGCAAGCAAGTACAGGAAGCATTATCGAGAGCGTTAGCCGAGGCCCAAGCGGCAAGGGCTGAACTTCAGCGTGTTTTCATGCAGGCACCAGCAGCCATTCAAACGAGTCGTGGGCCAAATCATATCATCGAAACCTCTAACCCCCTGTACAGTCAGTTAACCGGTAAGTCTGATCTGATCGGCAAACCCGCACGCGAACTGTTTCCTGAATTGGAAGGGCAGGGTTTTTTTGAGTTGTTAGACCAAGTTTATGCCACGGGTGTACCCTTCGTGGGTAGAGAGATGCGAGCGGTATTTGATCGCAACGGAGATGGCACTTTAGAGGAGAGTTTCTGGAATTTTGTTTATCAACCTCTAGTGGATGGTGAAGGCAAAGTTTATGGCATTATGACCCATGCGGTGGAGGTGACTGAACAAGTACGGGTACGGCAAGATATTGAGAAAAAGGCAGAGGAACTTGCTCTGCTGACACGATCACTAGAACGCACAAACCAAGAACTCGATCAGTTTGCTTACGTTGTCTCTCACGATTTGAAAGCTCCCTTAAGAGCGATCGCTACTCTAGCCGAATGGATTGAGGAAGACCAAGGCGACCAACTTTCTGAGGAATCTCGCAAACATCTGACGTTGTTGCGTGGACGAGCAAGCCGCATGGCGGGCCTAATTGACGGGATTTTGCAGTATTCTCGTGCGGGTCGATCTCAACAGGTGGAACGGGTAAATGTTTCTACCTTACTCTGTGAAGTCATCGAACTCCTCGCCCCACCCCCTGAGGTTTTAATCAATATTGAACCGCAAATGCCGACCTTCAAAACAGAGAAAGTCCCCTTGGAGCAAATTTTCATCAATTTGATCGGTAATGCCATTAAGTATGTCAACTTTCCCCATGCCCGGATCGATGTGAGTGTTCGAGATCTGGGCAAGTACTATGAATTTGCGATCGCAGACAACGGTTCTGGAATTGCACCGGAGTACCATCAGAAGATTTGGGTCATTTTCCAGAGGCTGGAAGCACGAGATAAAGTGGAAGGAACAGGCATCGGTCTCTCTATCGTTAAGAAGATTGTTGAGAGTCGAGGTGGACGGGTGTGGGTCGAGTCCGAAATTGGGGCGGGAGCGACTTTCCGCTTCACATGGCCTAAGCACTCCCAAAAGCGTTTTAAGTTATAAAGCCTAAAAAATGAAGGATGAAGATTCAAAAATGAATGATGAAAAGTTTTTTATACTTCATAATTCATGATTCAGATGATTCTTTTTTGTGGAGACCCCCATGGTGATTTCAAAGCTGTTATCAGAGCTGTGGAGACTTATGCACCCCAAGCGGTGGTGTTGTTGGGGGATTGCGACTTAGAACGCCCTCTTGAGCAAGTGCTGGCAAGCATCATCGACAAAACCGAAATTTGGTTTATCCCTGGTAATCATGACGCCGATCGCGATTGTTGGTACGATCACCTCTTCAAATCGCAACTGCGCGATCGCAACTTGCACGGCCGCGTTGTGGAAATTGATGGCAAACGAGTCGCCGGGTTGGGGGGTGTATTCCGCGAAAAAATCTGGATGCCACCCGCTCAACCCAAATTCCGCACCTCAAAAGACCTATTACGCAGTTGCAGAAAACAACAACTTTGGCGCGATGGCATTCCCCGCAAGCATCATGTGAGCATCTTTTGGCAAACCTATGAAACGCTCTGGGACAAACAGGCAGATATTTTAGTCACTCATGAAGCGCCCTCTTGCCATCGCTACGGATTTAGGGAACTGGATGATTTAGCTCAAGCGCTGAGAGTTTCCACTGTCGTACACGGTCATCATCACGAACAATACAGCCGAACCATCTGCGGCAACAAGATTACAGTTCATGGCGTCGCTAAAGCAGGGGTGTGTGACGAGCAGGGAAACGTCCTGATCGCTGGGAAGCAGGAGGAGACACGGCGGAGGCGGTGGTATCGTTAGTCATTGGTCATTGGTCATTGGTCATTGGTCATTGGTCATTAGTCATTAGTCCTATAAAAAGGATGGGAAGTAGGCTTAAAAGTCAATTTAGCGTTTTCCCTTTTCGAGTGATATCAAATCCGTTTAGATAGTCATCCTAAAAACTCTCCACGTCCGGAGCGTCAGCCTTCATTATGGTTGTTCAACCGGATTCGATATGAGTGGTGTAGGGTAGATAAAAATAGAAATAATAAAAGTTGAACCTTTAGTTCCCTGACTGCGTCTATATCAAGAAAGTTTCGTTCTCAGCTAATCGTCATTCATCTTTCCCAAGCAACCTGCTTCTAGTAGGGGCTTGAGTCCTGGTTTTATACAACTTGAAAAAGAGAATACTGCAAGTTCAGGAGTTCAGAATTTTCTGAATTTCTAGGCTTGCCTGAACTGGAGCAGAAATCTGCTTATCTTTACGGAATCGAGGGTCATTCTACTGTAGGACAGCAAAGGAATTAACAGAAGCAGTAGCACAATTGATACAAAGTTGCATTCAAAGGAATTACTCTCCCCTGCTCCCCCGCTCCCCTGCTTTCGCAAGTAGTACGATAGAACGCAACTGGGTATGAGTGGGTGAAGCATTCAGAGGAGTAAAGAAAACCTACCTATTTTCTTTACTAGTAATACAAGTGAGAAGCTCTATCGCAGGAGAGAAATGAACAATAATCTTTGCCAAACCTGGTCTTTATAATACAAGTATACTACAATAGTAAGAGAATAATCTTAATAACGGCGAAAGGACGGTGTGAAACAACGAAAAGATCGACAATTGGCATTACAGCAAATGGCTGAATGGTTATCTCATTCTCAAGAATTTGGTGAGAAGCCAGTCAAGCAACAAATTATTTATGAGCGAAATATTAGTTGGCCTTGTGAAGGCTATCCCATTAAAATTTTCCTGATTAAGTACAGGATGAAGAATGGATTTGAAGGGATTGGAATTACTGGCCCTACAACTTGGAGTTTCGTTTCTGTTGATGATTGGAAGGCGTTAACTCCGGAAGACTTAGTTTATTGTTATGTTGGCTGGTATATCCAGTTTTTTTTTATAGATTATCAAGAAACCTATCGGCAGGAAAATAACCAAAAAGCTGAAGCCTTTGTTGCTCATTTAATTCATCGAGGAATTATCGAGCCAAACTTGTATAAAGTTCGTGAGATTTTTCAATTGGAAGAAGACCTGACTTACTACGCTATAGAAGTTATCAAAGATGGAGAGCCAGTTTATTTAGTGGGAACTAAAAATAATTACATTTTTTATAAAAAGTATTTCCCACCCATGCAGCTTTCACCCTTATTTTATTTCATGGGTAAGACATTCAATCCATTCAGGAAAGTATAGAAAAAGGCAGAAGGCAGAGGGCAGAGGGCAGAGGGCAGAGGGGATGCATATTGACGGGTCTTGGTTTCAGCTTTTTTTATTGTTTTTCTCTTGAGTCAAGCCTCCTTTACGCAACCCTACAGCGATTTTGCTGTGTTTTTCAATTTGCGTCATCACTTGCTTTGCCCGTTGAATCACAGATGTCGGTAAACCCGCTAAACGCCCTGCTTCAATTC
>JBFLZA010000698.1:0-4618 GCA_040756535.1 Cyanobacteriota bacterium | reverse complement strand
GATTGTCAGCCTTAAAATCTGCCTCATGTTCTGGATTGTTACCGTTTACTCTACGGATTATTCGACCAAACTCTTGTTCGGCTTTCTGAATAGAGCGCATTACACAGAGGGGAACAGATACAGAAGCACAAGGCTCATTGAAGCCTTCCCCAATCATTGAGACATGAATTAAGGCAATATACTCATCTTTATAGAATTTGTCCAAGATTTCACTAGGTCTACCTTCTTGGTCGTACTCCTCCATTTTGGAGTGAACTAAACCAACTCTACCTTTTAGCAAGTCGTAACTCTGGCAAAGCTGATGTAGGCGCTCTGCATGGGGAATATTGAGCGCTCGAATAATCATTCGGTGTTGTCGATTACTCTGGCGCTTAAGCTCCAAAATTTCAACAGCTTTATCCAGAACTGGCTGGCAAAACGAGTTTGCCAGAATACACCGCCGAAACCATTGGCGATCCGTTTCTGCCTTCAGAAAAAACTCTTGAGGAGTATATTCACGTTCTTCACCATTTTCTTCAACTTTAAAAGCCTCTGATCTGGCTGGAGAAAAAGCAATTTCTTTAATAATTGGTGACTTAAGCTTCCAGGCATCTTGAATCGTAAACTCGAAGTCTGGTCTGGGAGCAAGTTTTGTAACAATTCGACCATCCTCCTCTTCCTCCTCAGCTTTCGTATATTGAACATATGGGAGTTCCTTTCCATCTCCTCTATGTCGAGTTCCCGTGAGGAAAACGAGACTAGCGTTAGAGAAGTAGTTGAAGATTGTTCGATAGGTCGCAGCTTCACTGTGATGCGCCTCATCAACGACTATTAAACCTACTTTTTCTGGATCAATCGCTCCATTCTTGACTAGGTTAATTAAAAATTGTCGATTGACAACCAGAACATCAACTTGCTCTATGTCAAATTTGTAAGTGTTACTTTCAGGCTTCAATTCAGCAATTTGTGGTGGCGGAGTGCCTGGAGGTAGTAATCCAAGATTGTACAAAGGCCACCTACTTTCATCGGGTACATATTTTCTCCCAACTTTCTTAGCGGGAAAGTCGTCCATCACTCGTTGACGGAGAGTGCAATTATCCGATAGAAAGATGACTTGTTTGCCACGGACGTGTGATCCAAGAATGTAGGGAGCCGCTTGTAGAATAACTGTTTTGCCACACCCCCCCCCAATCAACAGAAAAGCCGCTCTGCGCCCAGCTTGACGCTCAGGTGACAACTCACCCTTTACTGCCATGTCAAGAAGTTTTATCAGTGCTTCTCCTTGATGGTTGAACAGCTTTGTCTCTCCCTCAATGAGGCGTTGGATAACTGTGGAGCTATATTTTGAGAAGTATGAGGAGCTTATCATTATTGGCGATTCCCTTTTTGAAGATTGCAAGTTGAGCAAAGAGCCTGACCGTTGTAAACTGCTGTTTTTCCACCACATGAGTATGGAATTTTATGATCGGCGTGGAAATTATCAGGGGTTAAAGAAACCCCACAAATCTCACAGCGATATCCGGCTCGTTGAAGAATAATTAGCTTTTGCATTGGGGAAAATTGACGGCGCTCTGCCATTTTTTAGCTGTTCCCTCTCCTGCATGACCTCTATTTGAGGATAACGCAAGTCATTTGGTGGAACACTCAAACCCTTAGCTGGCGAAGCCTGTTCTGCTCTCAGTGCAGCCAGTTTGCGTCGCTTCGTTTCTAGTTCTTGCTCTTCAGGTGTTAACCTTCGGGCTAAATTAATAGTCATGCTGCTGATTGACTTGCTCGTGTGAGGACTTAGTTATAGAGTTCCCAGGTATCCATCCCAAGTAACAGGCTCGACGAGAACAAACACAATCAATCGGTTAGGTTACGTCCTAGCAGAGAGACGCTCGCAATGTTCAACTAACAAAACTCTTCACACCTAACGGCTACGCTCTTTACCCACCAAGGATAAAACCCTTGGCTAATAGCTCAAGTCGGTTAATGCTGACTAAAATCCTTGCCTGTAGTTCGTTTTAACCCAAACCAACAGTTCCTCGCGGGAAAGGGTAAGCAACAGGTGAGTTAACTCCCCTGTCAGCAACTGCAACAAAGGTGCGATCGCACTAGCCAATTCCTCATCCAGAGAACCAAATCGCACTCTGAGAAAGTTTTCTACCTTTTCTTGCCTACTTTCTTGTAAGGTATCTTCTCGCCAAGACATATCCCCAAACCAAACCAACAGTTCCTCACGGGAAAGGTTAAACAGCAAGCGAGTCAACTCTTCTGGAGGCAACTGTAACATCGGTGCGATCGCCCCAGTCAATTCCTCATCCAGAGAACCAAATCGCACTCTGAGAAAGGTTTCCACCATCTGTCGTTGTCCTTCCAGCCTGCCTTCTTGCCTGCCTTCTTGCCTCCCTTGTTGTAAGGTTTCTTCCTGCCATTTCAAATAAGCTGGTGATAAGTTCATAATTAACTCCCTGTCCTCATCACTTAAATTTTCACTCTCTTCCACATTGATGCGCCAGTTAGCCAGAATTTCTAGAATAGTGCGCCGGAATAGGTTCTCTTGTGGCAGTGCTACCAACTCATCAATTGCCCGTTTCTGAGTTCCCCTCTTTCCCAAAACCCTAAGCCAAAGTGTACCTTCAGTGACAGGTAACTGGTTAATCGCTACTAATGCCGTCTTCTGGAACTCCGGTAGAAAATAAACCCCTTCCCCCCAGTTCCCAAACTCATCCAGTCTCGCGCCAAATCCGTTCAACAACCTTGCCGAACAAGACGGCGAGAGAATCCACAAATGCGGCCAGTCGGCTTCTGGAAAAGAAGTTCCTTCACGTCTAGCTCTACGCCGCATCTCACTGCGGACGGAATTTAACTTACTCTGGCAGTCAAGAACCTCTACAGGAGTAGGCGCATTCCGAAAAGGCTCGAACAGAGAAGCCGTTGTGGCCATTTGACCCAACAACCCCAAATTCTGAGGTTCTGTGGTGGGCGTTGGCATTGGTACAAACCAAACATCAACTTGCCGAACTTCCGGCGATACTTCGCGACTGGTTTCTACTTGACCTAGAGGCGCTAATAATTCCTCCAGGTATTGCTTGGCGAATTGGTCATGAGGCTGTCGCGTCATGCGATTTTAGATTTTAGATTTTAGATTTTAGATTTTAGATTTTGGATTGGGTTTTATTTTCGCCAAATTTGTGCCCATTTCTTTAATAACTCTTCTGCCAGTTCTACTAACTCCATCTCATCTTGATCATCCTCAAAAATAGACTCGCGATCGCATATTCCTTCCCTCTCATAAAGACGATTTCCTACCAGATAGCTCCGCTTCACACACCCCTTAAACCATCCCGCCTCTCAGTTTTGTTATAGAATCTTAACAATAGGCTTAAAATAAGCATCTGCGCGATCGCAAAAAAATCGACCCATGAGCTATTACATTTCTCCCCGCTTCCTGAATAAAATCGCCGTTCATATCACCAAAAATTATCTAGACATCCCGAAGATACGAGTCCCCCTAATTCTCGGTGTTCACGGTCGCAAGGGAGAGGGAAAATCCTTTCAATGCGAGTTAGTCTTCGAGCGCATGGGTGTTGAAACCGTCCATATGTCGGCCGGTGAGTTGGAAAGTCCCGATGCAGGTGATCCAGGGCGTTTGATTCGCCTGCGTTATCGAGAAGCTGCCGAATTGATCAGGGTACGGGGCAAAATGGCTGTACTGATGATTAATGACTTAGACGCTGGGGCAGGGCGCTTCGATGAAGGCACTCAATACACAGTGAATACCCAGTTGGTGAATGGCACGTTGATGAATATTGCCGATAACCCCACCAACGTGCAACTCCCTGGTAGTTATGACTCCACGCCGCTCCATCGTGTACCGATTATTGTGACAGGAAATGACTTTTCCACCCTATATGCGCCGTTAATTCGGGATGGACGGATGGAGAAGTTCTACTGGGAACCGGATCGAGAGGACAAAATTGGCATTGTTGCCGGGATTTTCTCGGAAGATGTACTGTCTCGCCAAGAGATTGAACAGCTTGTTGAGGCGTTTCCAGGTCAATCGATCGATTTCTTCAGTGCTTTGCGATCGCGCATTTATGATGAACAAATTCTTCAGTTCATCTACAACGTTGGCATCGAGAGTGTCTCCTCACGCGTAGTGAATAGTGCTGAAGGACTGCCAACCTTTCAAAAGCCCAATTTCAATCTGTCTCACTTAATCGAGATTGGGCAACTGATGAGGGGTGAACAAAAGCAGGTAGAGGATATGGGACTTGTCCGGGAGTACAATCGAGCCATCGCCTTGCGGCGGACTCCTCAAGAACCAGTTAATCTTTCCCATCAAGTTGACCAGTCGCAGGAACACAAAACAGCGACTGTTCGTAATGATACGGAAAAAGCACCCGCTAGCACGAATGGTTTCAACTCCTTAACTAGTCATAGAACGCCTAGTAAACCCGCGCCGAATGGGCCATTGGATCTAGAAACACAAGAGCAAATCCGCGAACTTTTAGCTCAAGGTTACCGCCTGAGTATCGAACACGGCAATGAGCGTCGAGTCAAGAATAATGCTTGGCAAAGTGGTTCAACATTCCAGGGAGATGAAGCTTCACAAGTGATTAGCGATTTGGCAGAACGCCTTGCCGAGCATAAC
>JBFLZA010000697.1:0-4621 GCA_040756535.1 Cyanobacteriota bacterium | reverse complement strand
TTTTCACGATTCATATAGGCGACATATTCCTGGATGCCACCCTCGTAGTGATAGGTTTCTACCCGCGCTGGACTAACACGGTTGTCAGTAAAGGTAATCTTTACACCAGCATTTAGGTACGCCAGTTCCCGTAGACGGCCGGCCAGGGTGGTGTAATCAAACTCAATGCCCGTCGTAAAGATTTGCGTATCAGGCTTGAAGTTAACTGACGTGCCAGTTCGGGCTTCTTGAGAGGGGTTTGCTATCAGTTCAGTCAACGCAACGCCTCGCTCATAGCGCTGAGTATGTACGTTTTCCTCGCGCCAAACCGTCACCTCTACCCATTCAGAGAGCGCATTAACCACAGAAATCCCAACGCCGTGCAATCCTCCAGAGACTTTGTACCCGCCGCCGCCAAACTTACCGCCAGCATGAAGCACCGTCATCACGGTTTCCAGTGCCGATTTTCCTGTTGTGGGATGGGTATCGGTAGGAATGCCTCGTCCGTCGTCTGTGACGGTAACGGAACCATCGGCATTGAGGTCAACTTCTATATGAGTGCAGTAGCCCGCCAGAGCCTCATCAATGGAGTTGTCTACCACCTCGTAAACTAAATGGTGGAGTCCCCTTGGGCCAGTAGAACCGATATACATCCCCGGACGCTTACGCACCGGTGCGAGACCTTCCAGAACTTGAATCTGATCGGCACTGTAACTACTCGTCATGTAAGGGATTCTCCAATAAAAGCTTTTAGCCGTTTTGTTACTCAAAAATGAGAAAACACCCTCAAATTCTAACACTAAAGGGTTATAGGCTGCTACAGAGCGGTTTCAGGGGGTATTTGAAGAGGGGATGGATTCCTGTTGATTTGCGACCTTCGTTTGTGATGGGTTCAGAACTCTTGGTTTCAACGAGAGGCGTCTAACCGATAAGCTTGATCATTTGGCTTTTACTTAGGGTTAGACATTACCTGAAAAACAAGAGTTCAAGAATACTCTAAATCCAAACAAGGGTTAGAACACAGACCAAGGCGATCTTTTTAGAATTAATTTTATTGATAGATAAGTATGGAACTTTTTAATCGTCAGCAACCAGGTTTGATTACTATTTGCGGTGCAACAGCGACGGGTAAATCAGGTTTAGCGCTGGCATTAGCGCAGCGACTAGGTTCAGTCATTTTCAGTGCTGACTCCCGTCAGGTTTACCGGGAGTTTGACATTGGCACTGCCAAGCCTTCAGTAGTGGAGCAGCAGCTAGTCCCCCATTATTTAATCGATATCTGTGAACCCACAGGAACGATGACTGTAGCAGACTACCAGATTCAGGCTCAGGAATTGATTGCCAAATTTCAGGCACAAGGAATCATTCCCTTATTGGTTGGCGGTACGGGTTTATACATTCGTTCTGTCGTGCAGGGGATGAAAATTCCGAGAGTTGCGCCCCAGAATGAATTGCGATCGCAACTTTCTTCCCTTGGTCAACCTCAACTCTACCCATTACTGCAACAAGTTGATCCAGTAGCGGCGCAAAAGATTCATGCCAATGATGAAGTGAGAACCTTACGGGCGCTAGAAGTCTTCTATGTTACCGGACGCCCCATTTCTGAGCAGCAAGGCGAGAATCCCCCCAATTATCCAATTCTCCAGATTGGCTTAGAATGTCGTGATGCCGATGCCCTCACCCACCGTATTGAACAGCGTACAGAACAAATGCTGGCAGTGGGTTGGGAAGCAGAGGTGAAAGCCCTGTGTGAGAAATACGGTACTGATTTGCCTCTGTTGGATACGCTAGGATATCGAGAGATGAAGCAATATCTCTCTGGTGAGATTTCTCTTTCCCAAGCGAAAGACTTAACTGTTTTGCACACTCGCCAATTTGCCAAGCGACAACGCACTTGGTTTCGTGCTTGTCCGGAAATTGAGTGGTTTGACGCGGATACTTTTAAAGTACTGGAGAAGGTATGGCAGCGGGTGCAGGAGTTTAAAGCCACTTCTCTCAAGGCGAGCGATTCAGTGAATTAGGAATTAATCATCCAAAGGCAAAACAATGATAATAACTCAAAAGCAGCTAGATTTGGCAGGCTGGCTTTCTCTTGCCAATGGTATTGTTCTACCTATACTTTTTATTTGTGTTGTAATTTTGGCTAGTTCTGCAACTTTATTCAGTGAAAATATTGTTATTACAGTACTAGCTTTTTCAGTCTTTCCTCTGATTAAACATGGATTATTTGCCTATACGCTTCTATCCCTAAAAAAATTACTCAATATTCGATTGCGATTTTGGATTGCTAATTTTCCCCTTCTATCCAGTGTTTTTCTTAATCTTGCACTATTTTTCTTTAGTTTATTAATAGCTCTTGTTGTCTTAGTCCAATTTGAGTTTGATAAACTATCTTTTGTTTATTATTGTCTTAATTTTTATTTTTATATGCTAGTAGCTTTGGAAATAGCTAACTTTTTTATTGGATTTATTTTGGTTAGCTGTAGTTTAATCCGATCATTTTCATTGCTATTAATGGCTTCTAGTTCTGGACTGGTGTTATCGTCAATTGGGTTAATTTTATCTTTGAATTCTGTCAGCCCTTTACCTATAGGAATAACATTAATTGTTATATTAAGTGTGCTACTGGAATTAGTCACTACTATTATGTTGGGATTGACTTTTTTTAAGCATTCTAAAAGCATTAACTCAAAAATTGACGCCTTTACTTCGTAAAACCTAGCTGAATAAAATCGATTGCGCCCGGTGAACTCACTTCCACGATGCTCAGTACATGAGATTTCTGGCTGCGTCCTCAGTTAGGAAATCCCTGGCTATGGTCTATAGCCTGTCTTATACCACATATTGCAATTAATAGCAATAGCAGTTGGCGCTGTCTTTTGCGGCAAAGGTGATGAAAAAATGCGAGCATCCTGCGGAAGCGCTTCGCTAACGCACATTCATCGATTGGATTGGACCAGACATCCGCCATACTGAGGGGTAGAACGAGCCGCCAGCATCATGGGAAGAATTGATATGTCTCAGTTTGTTGTACCTGAGAAAACCCTAACCTTTGAAGAATATCGGTTCTACCAGGGAGAGCCGGATGTCCTCTATGAACTATTCCGGGGACATTTAATACCGATGGCGACGCCAACAGCTTTACATACAAGAATTTGCGACTTTTTAGTCTATCAACTAAAGTTTTATTTTGCCCGTCAAAATTTCCCCCTGATTGCAATCAGTCCTGTTGGAGTCAGAACGGAAGTTGATACATCCCGCATTCCAGATGTTGTCGTTTGCACATCAACTCTTTGGGAACAACTTTGTGCAAGACCGGGAGCTGGTATTCTTGATTTTGGGGAAGTGCCGCATCTGGTTGTCGAAGTGACGAGTGATAATTGGCGAGAGGACTACATTCGCAAACGCGCTGAATACGCACTGATCAATATTCCCGAATATTGGATAGTAGACCCTAATAAAGATCGAGTGTGGGTCTTAACCCATCCGGAGGGGGAAGAGGGTTATCAACGGGTAGAATTTACGCGTAAGCAAGAATTGAGATCCGAGCAGTTTTCCGAACTGGTGTTATCTGTCGATACAGTGCTTTCTCCGCCTGTGGTGGAGGAGTTAATGAGAGAAGAACAAGCACAACGACGACAGCTTGAGCAACGCGCCGAACGGTTAGCGGCTAGATTGCGGGAGATGGGAATCGACCCAGATTCAATTTAACTTGAGAATAGGGAACAGGGAACTCCTGAACAGGGGAAGAAGGAATAAAATTTTCATCCATTCGTTGTGAGCGTTAGCTCTCGCGGTGCGATCGCACTGCGATCATTATTTCTCACTCAAGAAATGGCTAGAGTAGGGTGAAGTTGGAGAGCCAGTAGGTGTTTTTGCTATACGAAGAGAATAATTCATCAAAAAATCTTAGGATTATTCCTATCTCAGCCTTTCAGTCCTCAAAGTTCTTGTGCCAAAATCAACAAGAGGGGGAGTGGGACAGAAACAAAATGATTGAAGAAGTATTACGGCAGCGCTACCAAATTATCCAGAAATTGGGAAGTGGCGGAGTGGCAGAAACTTATGTGGCCCTAGACTTAGATATTCCTGCAGACCCTAAACCTAAATGTGTCGTTAAGCGGCTTCATCCTAAGGGTATTGATGCCGATACCCAACGTCTGTTCCAGAAAGAAGCGGAAACTCTTTACAAGCTGGGACACAACCACGACCAAATTCCCAAGCTATACGCCTACTTTGAGGAAAATGGCGAATTTTATCTGGTTCAAGAATTAATTGAGGGCCATAATTTAACCCAGGAGATTGGGGAAGGTAAGCGGTGGAGCGAAGCTGAAGTCATTCAATTGCTGGAAGAATTGCTAGAGATACTGGCGTTTGTCCATCAGCACAATGTGATTCACCGGGATATTAAGCCCTCAAATATTATGCGACGCGATCGCGATCGCAAACTGGTCTTAATTGACTTTGGCGCAGTCAAAGAAGTCAGTCACTTGGTGACGACTAGCCAAAACTCCTCGTCACGCACCATTAGCATTGGCACGTTTGGTTATATGCCCAGCGAACAAGCGATTGGGAAACCGCGACTGAGTAGCGATATCTATGCCTTGGGCATGACAGCGATTTTCGCGCTCACCGGCATCGC
>JBFLZA010000696.1:0-4623 GCA_040756535.1 Cyanobacteriota bacterium | reverse complement strand
CTCATACCAGTTCAATCCGCCTGGTTCAGGTGTTCCGACTCCTGGCATCAGGGTGGGATCGATTCCATCTACATCAATCGTAATAAATACGCGTTGAGTAGGGATCGATGCGATCGCTCGTTCGATCCAATTCGGATCTTTAGCAATCTCCCGTGCCCAAATTACCGGAATCGATTTTTCTTTAATCAAGTCCGCTTCTTCTTTACACACCGCACGAATTGCTATAGGCAGTGTTGGTAATCCCATCTCCAAAACCCGACGCATCACACAGGCATGGTTGTGAATCGAGCCTTCGTACTCATAGCGCATGTCGCCGTGAGCATCAATTTGAATCACCGTAAAGGGTTCTTCTGAAGCAAGACGGTACGCCTCAACAACCCCCGTAGTAATGCTGTGTTCCCCCCCTACAGCAATCACAAATTTGCCATCTTGAATCAGTTGGGTTACAGCCTCACGGGTAACTCTCAACATTTCCTCCGCAGCAACCCGTTGACCTAGACGTGTGTCAGCAATAGGCTCGTGGGTATAAACTCCCGTCTCTTGACAAACTTCGCGTTCTAGTTCGTCATCATAGTCTTCCAGTTGATCCGACGCTTCTAAGAGCGCTTCTGGGCCATTTTCGCAGCCTTTGCGGTAACTTGTCGTTGCCTCGTAAGGAATAGGTAAAATGACCACTCGCGACACTTCGTAAGATGCCTTAGTTTCAGAGCCGAGGAATGGTCGAACAGCAGTAGATGTTTGCGCCAGCATCAAGGGACACCAAAAAGAAATGCAAAAAACTATCGTGACACAATTTTCACCACAGCGGCGAAGGGGAATTAGGCCAATGTCTCTAAGCCGGTCTCCAGGCTGTTCATGGCTACACTCCAAGCGCTACTGTTTTGTATTGGTTTTAGCCATTATCAGCTTTTCAATTGATTACTGCATAGGCAAATGCTCAAAAAGTTTGGGTCTCCGACAAAAGCACAAAAGCTTACCTGTATAACCCTAGGACAACTTTTCCGTCCTGAACATCTGTGAAAAGCTAGATTTTTAATGAAAGACTGGATGCTTCCAACGGTTTACGAGAGTGAGTATCGCTTTGTTTCTTTTATTTTTCCACCTGGGTCAGGTTCTCATGCTGGGCGAACTGACTACAGATGAGGCGATTCAACTGATATAGCTTTCGCCAGAAAGTTAAAACAGATTTCATAGCTGAAACAGCCACGTACCAGTAATAAACCTTCTGCCCTCTGCCTTGAATCCCTCTGCCTTTTGCTGCTTGCTTACCTGCTTGCCCTACTATCGAAAAAGGGATAGTGATAGCGATGCAGCGATTTTGTTACGCGGCGGAATGACTTTTTGCCTCATACCAAGCCGTTACATCATCAACTATCTGTCCAATTTCAAATTCATCTAGAGGATGCCATCGCTCTTGTTCTCTAGAACTAAGAACTTGGTTTGATTCACCAACAGGATATTTTATCCACCTGTAATAGCCCTTATCATCTTCCATAGTGAAAAGAAATACACATACGGGAAAGGGCATATCTTGAAAATAATTGGTTTCCTTTCCAGTGAAAGATAGTGACACCTGTTGTATATCATAGAATCTTGGATGTTGTGCAACAGGTGTGCAAGATTCGTTGGAAGATTGAAGAGTTTCACCGGGAATTAAAACAATTAACTGGTATTGAATCTTGTCAATGCCGCAAAGCTCGTATTCAAAGAAATCATATTGCTTGTGCCATTTGAGTTTGGCTCAGGCTTAAAGATATTGCTTATAAGACTGGTCAAACTATTTATCAAATCAAATACGGGCTTTTGTCAGATTATTTAATTCAACAATTGAAACGACCGAATATTCTTATGTCTTTAGTTTAGTTTTTTGGCCCATCCCCCGAAAAAAATCGCTCTCCTAAACGTAGCGATACATCAGGATGCCAACCGGATGGCGCACCCTGATGGATGTTTACTGACCCCCTACACTAATTGCCTGAGCAGTAATACCCGGAAAGCTTTTGTTAACATCACCATCAACATCGCGCCAGTGAACGCTGCCATCGGGATTGATGAAGTAACAGGCACTCGGCGTGGAGGGGTCGGCAGCTATTTGTAAGCGGGTTTCGCTGTAGATATCCCACCGACTGTACTCTGGTGCCCAGCGTGTCCAGACACCATTTTGTTGAATCGCCCAGAGTCGGTTATCTCCCCCTACACTAATTGCCTGAGCAGTAATACCCGGAAAGCTCTTGTTAACATCACCATCAACATCGCGCCAGTGAACGCTGCCATCGGGATTGATGAAGTAACAGGCACTCGGCGTGGAGGGGTCGGCAGCTATTTGTAAGCGGGTTTCGCTGTAGATATCCCACCGACTGTACTCTGGTGCCCAGCGTGTCCAGACACCATTTTGTTGAATTACCCACAGTCTTCCTGATGGCGAGTTGCTCATATCAAAAGACCATTTCGGAACGACACCTGCCTTCCAACAACTCTCGGCGGCTGGGAGCAGCTTAAACATATCGTCCCAAAAATTAGCGTCGCTACCCTTATTCCACATACTATCTAGATCTGTGAGTAGGCTAGCAAAACTTGACTGAAGAGCTTGCAAAGCATCCTGCTGCTCCTTACTAGACGAGCCATCGGTAGTTGTATAGACATCTGGAAACTTGCCATCGAGAGTCCCTTGTTGATTTCTGATCTCCAGAAGTCGTTCATAGTGAGAGTACTCATTTAAAGAATCACTATCGTCTCCCTCATCCTCCAAGCGGTAGTGTGGAGGTATGGCATAGCTCCCTTCATCAACCGCTAGGAGTCTCAATGTCGAGCATTAAATCTAGGGTTGTTTCATTCAGGGAATCCAACGTTACATTGATCAGCTTATGATGCCCAGTGGTTGGATTTTTGGGATCTAAGTATGGAATGGGAGTACCGTCGTACTTCGGTGCGGTGAATATCGGCTGAGTGTCAAGTGCTATGCACAGGTTAGCAGCCAGTTGCAGGTGGAGCATCTCCTCAATGCAGATACTCAAGATAGAGTTATAGGCAGGGTGTTTTTTGTCCGGGTCTGGGTACTGGATGGAAGGGTACTTGATGGAGCTGAGTACAGTGAGATAGAAGGGCAGGGTGTACATCTCCACCATCACGGCTGCCTTGGCGTGCTCCTGTACGAGTTCCTTAGTCCATGTCTTCGTGGTTGTTGTCATAATTCTCCTCTCTAATTTCAGACCGAAAAGCCCTATCATTAACGGTTCCGCTTTAAGCCTGTTTGAAAAGTGATAGGCGCAGATAGAGACAGTAAGGTTCAGCGCAAGTGCTTACCACCTTGCTGTAGCTAAAGATGACTAAAAAGCCCTAAATACAACCTTTAGATCTTTAAAAGTATTCAGGATTTAAGGCAAAAATAAAATAAAATATATAAAGTTCATAACCTTGGGATAGTAACTTATCTACTGGACATTTGCAAATTTAAAAATTGAGCTGGTGCGATCGCTTGCCTCAATATCAGCCAATTGAGGGTGAACCTAAGAAAAGGAGCCACGCCTGGGAGAGCATTTTTTTCGGGGGAGCTGGGCAGAACGCGAACCCAAGCAGGACTTACGCAACTGGCACAATGCGATCGCTTAAATAGTACAAGCGTATTCTTGGTTAACTAGAACTGGAGGAAGAGTAAATATTTAGATTGATAACAATAATTAACTTTAAAAGATATTCTGAAGAAATCGAATTAACTCGCTGGCAATATAGCGGTAATGAACCTGGTGTTATCCGAGGTATAGGGTTAATAAGTTGTATATATGTCAACCCTAAAACCGGAAAGTTTTGGGTAATAGATTACCGTATATACAACCCATCAGAAGATGGAAAAACTAAGATAGACCATGTGCTGGATATGCTCGAAATCCTGGTTGGATACAAGGGTCTACCGTTTAGTCAAAGCAATCTCACTCAAAATTTAAACCTCTCAGCCTTTGTTAACCTCCCTAGCCTCCCTTAAACAAGGAAAAAGGAGAAATAGAAAAGGGAAAACAACTAGTATTTTATTCCCTACCTACTCCATCTCTTGTTCCCCCCTTAATAAGCGGGGTTAGGGGGGTAAACAATTGATTATTTTTAATTAAATTCCTGGTTTTTGTAAAACAAAAATGATTGATAGCTTTTTTATTTGAAAAAGTTATAATTTTGCTCATAAAGAAGGAATAGAATTTTTATTTCTGCATTCTTCCCTAGAGCCTTCTTCTGATGAAAATCTTTCTTCCCCCATTCCCCGTTCCCTGTTCCGTATTTTCAAGACAGTGTTTGACGGCGCAAAGCGTTCCAAAAGTTCGGAGATATTTTGTTACAAAATATAAAGAGAGAACGCAACGCGACAACTGACTGTACGCTAACCTACTTCCATGACTCTTTCTTCTTCTACTAGCTCAATCAACACGAACACCGAGACGAAAACCTGGACTTGGCGGGGTTTTCCCATTGCCTATCAAGTCCAAGGTAACCAAGGGCCAGCAGTTGTAATGGTGCATGGTTTTGGAGCCTCTTTAGGACACTGGCGCAAGAACTTGCCCGTGCTGGGGGAAAACTGCCGATGTTATGCCATTGACTTGATTGGTTTTGGAGCTTCTGCCAAACCGACTCCAGGGA
>JBFLZA010000695.1:0-4645 GCA_040756535.1 Cyanobacteriota bacterium | reverse complement strand
CCCCAACTAAGCGTTTGAACTCTCGATTCGATAACTTTTTTGTTTGCTCGTATCGCATGGGTAAATGGTTTCAAACTACAAAATTTTTTAGTTTACCATAAAATAAATTTGCAAGAGGTCTATTATTAACTGCGTTGCGGTGAGCAGTGCTGCTGTGATTCAGCTTGATCAAGCAGGAGCGCGTATAACTTCAGCCCTCCGATGACCACACAACTTGATTCCCATCTGTCAACCTGCTCACAGTCCTGAACTCAACCCCATTGAAATGAGTCTGGCAATTTATCAAAGCCCAGTTCATGTCACCCCTTCAGGGGCTATACTCAATCCGTGCTTCGCACCGCAACGCTGAACAGGACTTTTACCTCAGACCGTCAAGCGTTGCGCTAACGAGAGCAGCCATTAGCAGCTAGTGCCGATCAGATATTTGCCTTGACAAACTTCCGCATCACTTCTAGAGCTGCCGGTTGAACCTCATGCCCCATATCAAATTCCTGGTATTGTACCGATACTCCCAGTGCTGTTAAAGCATCTCGCGCCTTTTGGGCAGCACTCAGCGGCACCACAGAATCTTGTCTCCCATGCAAAATTAATACAGGTGGATAAGTCGCATCAGGTCGTGCAGACAGGGGATGCAAATAGCCGCTCAACACGACTAAACCCGCTAAAGGCAAATTCAATCCTACATCCAGCGTCATTGCCCCGCCTTGAGAAAAGCCACACAAAATTGTGCGTGAAAGGGGGACGCCGGTAGAACTTTCTAGAGATTTGAGCCACTCAGTTAGCATTTGCTGACTTTTGACTAAATCCGCAGACTGCGTGCCTCCTGGTTTCCCAAATTCGTACCACATTCGCCCCCCCGATACATAGGGATTTGTAAAAGGGGCATCGGGTACCAAAAACTGATACTCCGGTAAATTCAAAAATGGGGCTAAGGATGCCAACTGTTGGGCATTCCCTCCAAAGCCGTGCAACACGACAATCAAGCCAGCGGGCTGTTGATTCGTTGCCGATGGAACCGAAATTACTGAGAGAGACAGAAGCTTACTCCTAACAAATGCGACTCACCAATCAGAGATGCTGGCAAAGCTCTCATCTTTTAGGATAATGTGGCGATCGCTATCCAGGCTAATCGATCCCTGCTGCTGTAGCTTGCTGAGCAATCGCGTGATCGTCACGCGGGTGGTACCGATGGCGCTAGCAATATGTTGATGGGTGAGGCGTGCCCCCAGACGAGTTCCACCAGCCACAGGTTGACCGATTTCCTTTTTTAACAGCAATAGCAGTCGCTGCAAGCGATCTTCGACCCGTCGCTGTCCGACGATGGCTAAAAGTGCCTCTGCTTGCCGCATCCGTCGCCCCATTTGCGGCAAAATTATCTGAGCTAGACGTGGGGAAGCTTCTATTTCTGTGACTGAAAACCATCTTAAGTAGACATCACAGAGTGCCGTTGCCTGATAGGCTTGCAGCAAGGTCATCCAAAGACCAAAGAATGTCGAAGTTCCGGCCCAACCCAGCAACACTTCTTCACCATTCGAGCAAAGCGTACTCAGCTGCACCAAACCCCGATCGATCTGCCAAATGCCCTGCGGCACGAGGGGAATTAGGTCTCCCTTGGCATAAAAATGCAAACGACGCCCTTCATTGGGATCGTATTGATCGATTGCGAGAACTGCTTTGGAAGTTGGGGGCATGGCTGTAATTATTTCCAGCTATGAAAAATTGGCTATGGATAGGCACTGCCACTTTAACCCCCTAAGGTAAAGGATAAGTAAAACTATGTTTAACGTCCGGGAGTGCGTCAAATAACCTTCTTAGTCTGGTCGTTTCTACCTATAGCTACCAGATGGCTACCGTCGGAATAGAAAAGAAAAACGGACGGTTAAGACTAAGACTACCCCGGTCGGTAGCAGACGGCAGTAGTCGGTATATCAGCACTGGTCTGACTCCAGAAGACTTCCGTAAAGCACAGGCGATCGCTTGGCAGATAGAAGATGACATTAAGACCGGCAACCTAGACACCAGCCTAAAACGATACAAGTCAGCATTCCAGCAGAAGCAAAAGATAGTCAAGCGATCGCCTGAAGACCTGGTTAGCCTCTGGTCTAAATACTCAGACTATATGAGACCTCAAGTCGCTGAGACGACCTATGAGAAAGAATATAAGCGAAAGTACAAAAGTAAGATAGGTCAGCTACCGACTAAGGACATAACCCAGGTAGCCACTATCAAAGACTGGTTACTATCTCAGCATTCTGTAGATACTACTAAACGGGTTCTGACCCAGATAAGCGCCTGTTGTAACTGGGCTAAGTCTTCCGGTCTGATAGAGTCTAACCCGTTCCTTGGTACCGCTAGCACGATCAAACAGTCTAAGGCATCTAAGCAGATAGACCCGTTTAGTATCGCAGAACGTCAGGCTATCCTAGAGGCTTTCCAAGAGAATAAGAACCATTATCATAGTTTTGTGTCCTTCTTATTCGCTACCGGATGCAGGACTGGTGAAGCGATCGCGTTGACTTGGAGACACATCAGTCAAGACTTAGCCTACGTTATTTTCTCAGAGTCCTATGACAGTCAGCTAGGTATCAGGAAAGGTACTAAGACCGGAAAGACTAGGCGGTTCCCAGTCAATAGACCTCTTAGGCTACTTCTAGAGACTATCCGACCAGAGAGACCTAGCCAGGATGCTCTAGTATTTCCCAGTCCCACAGGTATCTATATAAATAACGCTAAGTTTACTAACCAGGTCTGGAGAGGTTGCACGGTCGGGGGTAAGACCTATCGGGGTATCGTGACCGACTTGGTTAACCAAGGTCTAGTAGAACGCTATAGACCGCCATACAACACTAGGCATACTTTTATCACCCTAGCACTGGCTAACGGGTTAACGGTCTCTCAGGTAGCCTCTTTAGTAGGTAACAGCCCAGAGGTTATCCTAAGGCACTATGCCGGTTCTCAGGTCTTAGAGGTACCAGAGTTTTAGTTGTAGGTATGCATTAGCTGTTAAGACCGGGGCTTAGGGTTTGGCTTTCACCGCTATTTCTGACACTAACGCCATAAAGTCAGCGTAAGACGTTACATATCGATATTGATCGCCGTCTTGTTGATGCCAGTAGATCCTAACAGTATCGTCTAAGAGTTCGACATGAGGAGAATATCTCAAGGGCTTTCCGTTATCATCGCCTGACAAGTAGTACCCCATAACGTCTTTTTCAGAATACCTAGAGGCTAGCCTCTTATCCAGTAATGACTCTAAGTGATCGCGTATCTTTTGGAAGTCCGTTACAGATATTTGCTCAGTCATATAAAACCCTCTCTAGTTTCTACTATCCTAACCAGGTCAGCCTAGCTTAATAGCCTATGACTGCTGACTGGTATAGGTAGCGATCGCTTTCTCCGGGCTACCCATTCTCATGGTCTGACTCTTCATCTGCTGGCTTCCGGATCACGTCTTTGTGCTGTAGATCCTTAAGTGCCTGTTCTAGGATGCGGATCTGGGTCGGATGAAAGCCGTTAGCCTTGTTTCTAAAGTACCCGTGTTCATTCTTACGTGCCACTTGCTTTGGCTTCTTACCGTACTCAGCTAGGTACCGATCAGCCACCAGGTTTGCTAGGCGTTGCTTGTCAGCCAAAGATAGCTCAATGTGTTTCTCTGCTAACCATTCACCAAGCGTTATATAGTCCTTAGCAGTCAGATCGTCCTCTTCAAACGGAAGCGTCAGCTCACACGCTAAAGCGATCGCTACGTTATGGTTCCCGTTTACCTGGTCTTTTAGGTATTCCTCTACCCGCTTGAGGATCTGGGTCTTCTTAAGGTTGTTCAGGGTCTCAACTTTGTTCTCATCTGGGGAGACGATATTAGCTATCAGTAGCATACGTGTTCACTCTAATGTGATGCTCACAAGAATGGACTATGCTGGCTATGTATGTCAACCTAGTACAGTTGGAAGCCAGTGGCAGAACTGCGATCGCCAGTTGCTAGAGTGCCTATACCACTTGTGTCCAGACCGTGCGCTTGTCGCTACCAGTTACCCTCCATCGGAGACCATCGGGAGAGACCCAGGAACCTCTAGCCCTAGCGTCATTAGTTACTGAGCCATAGTCCGCATCAGAGAGCTGGTATTGTTCCTTGAACTCTTTTCCGGGCATCTGGATAGGTACTTTAGTGGCGTCATCCCGTTGTCCTAGTGACACCATGACACCATTAGGTGTCACCTTAGACTTCTCAAGAGCTGTCAAGCGATCGCTATGCTGCCTAAGTAGTGCCAGTACCAAGTCTAGCTTCTGTTGAGTAACAGGGGCATCAGGGGTATCTGGTGTCACTGGTGTCATGGTGTCACCGCTAGGACAGTACATGGCAGTAATGGCGTCAACGATAAGTTGGTTCTGACTCTTACCCGTAATATCCCTAGCCCTTTCCAAGTACAACATTGCCTCTAGGGGTAGCCTTAAAGTTATCCTTTTCTCTTCCATAGTCTTTAGCCTGCTATGAGCCTATAGTGACACCACTTGGTGTCATGGTGTCATTGGTATACTCTTGGCTGACTCTGAGCTAAAAGAAAACCCCTAGGAGTCTTAGGGGTTGGGTCTTAGCTTTATTACATTCTTTACACGGTCTACTACATCTTGTGTAACCTCTACTCCC
>JBFLZA010000694.1:0-4651 GCA_040756535.1 Cyanobacteriota bacterium | reverse complement strand
ATTGAGCTGTCATCAAAGTCTCTCATTGTTTGCCGTCAAGGAGGAAGAAGAAAATGAAAAAGTTAACAACATTACTACTGACTAGTATCCTAGGTTTGAGTGTTGCGGCTTGCGGTACTGTTGCTAGAACCAATCCTGGTGCTCCCCGTTCCATTGATACGGTGGGTGAAGCTCCTGACTTAGACACGGTTTTAAGAAACAAAAGTGATTCAAGTAGCCCAATCCGAAGGGCCCAAGCGAATTCTGACATTCGGGCACGGGAGCAACGGTACAATACGTTCAGGCAAGGTGAGGGGAAACGCTCGGATCGCAACCTGCAAAGCGAAGTGCGTAGTAAGTTAGAAGTTAACATCCCCATGTCTCAGCTAGCGGTTCAATCCAATGATGGGATAGTCACCGTAGTAGGATACGTTCAAACTCGAGAGGAGTTGGAGAAAATTGAACCCTTGGCTAAGGAGATTAGAGGTGTAAGAGAGGTCAATGTTCAGGCTCAGGTAGGCCCCAACTTACCTCCTTATGAAAGTTAATTCCTTTAATGGATGAAGGATAGAGGAGTAAGATAAAAAACTAGCTCCATCAACCTTCATCCTTCAGTGTTATTTTTTTGTTTGAGCGCTTGTCTGGAATCAAATAAATTGAACGTCTCCTTGGTTAAGATTAAATCACTCAATCTTTTTTAATCTCGCTTTCTACGTTTTTTCTTTTGCTTTTTGATCACAATCCAGGCAACAAATACAGCTAGCAGAAAAACCAGTACAATTTTAGAAACTGGGGCAAGATATTCATCTACAAGCTCATAGTTATCTCCCAACATGAACCCCAAGAAAGTGAGGAGCATTACCCATGCAGTAGTGCCAAGCGTTGAGTAGAGAACAAACGGGGCCAAGGGCATCTGACTCAGTCCTGCTGGGAGAGAAATTAAAGTGCGAACTCCCGGTACGAGGCGACCAAAAAATACGGCTTTGTTGCCGTACCGATTAAACCATTGCGTTGCTTTATCTATATCCTTGCTTGATACTGTAATCCATTTGCCGTATCTGTCAGCTAAATCCTTCAAGCGCTCTTCACCTAAGAGTTTACCGGCGTAATACCAAGGAAACGTGCCGAGAATCGTGCCAACTACTCCCGCAATAACTGCAAGTGTAAAGTTCATCTTTCCCTGAGCTACGGTAAATCCTGCCAGTGGCATGATTAATTCCGACGGGATAGGAGGGAAGAGATTTTCTGCGAACATCAGGAAAGCGATTCCCCAATAACTCAGGGAAGTCATGATTTCAGTGATCCATTGCTGCATAGATGGGTGCTGGGTATTAGGTGACGAGTTACTCAATTACTGCTAAAGCAGCCGATTTTTAATCATATCCAGTAGACTTGTACCACCCACAAAGAGCGCAATCAGGATTGAGGTGCTGAGGATTCCTTTCAAGAAACACTTCTCGTTGAGGCTGGGCGAAGCATTTGGATACCAAAATCTTGACCTTTTCACTAAGCGAGTCGCCCAAATGCTTCTCCCCTACAAGCGCCTGTACGTTTCTTTCTAACGGATGCCGAAAAGCGTCCGTGGTGAACTTCTATGAGACACAGCACTAAACCGCCAAAATCAATGCCTGCTATCGACCGAGCCACGTTTTGATGGTGTCGAGGAGACTAGAACCGCCAAACCACAGCGCCAGCATAATGGAGGTGGAAAGAATTGCTCCCATCAGACAAAGGACTAATCCCCCCAGACTAATTGCCCCATCGTCTTCAGTTAAACCAAAGCCGGTGACCCAAATTCCCATTGCGGGTAGAGTATTGGTGCCTGGAATGGGAATCATCATGGAAATGGACATGAGTGCGATCGCACTTCCCATGAAAATGCGGCCGGGTATACTCGTACAAATATAAGTCAGTCGAGGACGAGCGATCGCCTCTATTCGCCGTAACCAGGGAATCCCCGCCTTCACAACCTTTTGCACCTGCTTTAAGTCCATTTCATAATTGAGGACTCGCTGAGGTAACCAAGGTACTTTCGCACCAGCAGCCAGTTGAACTGCTAATAAGAACATGGCGAACCCGAAGGGAATGGAGTAACCCGGTGCCGGAACGGGTAAAGCCGAAGGAAGTGCTAGCAGAACGAACAAAAAACCAAAAAGTCGTTCCCCAGCCAAGCCTAAAATATCAGAAAGCTTTACTTTAGGCTGTCGTTCTTCTTCAAAAAAATAGCGTTGGAATTCTACAGAGAGTCGAGCCATTTCCTATTAGAAAAGTTTGAGTATTACAAGTCCCAAAATCAGTGCCCCTAAAAAGCCCCAAGCCAGCTAATCAACGCATTTTTCGCTCCCGACAAGGTCAATAGCCTGAGGTCATAACCAGCGTACCCCCTAATACCGCAGTTAGCGTGCAAATAGTAGCCAACAAAAAAACTGGCATTGGCTCGCTAACACAATAGTGCAATCGCCATACATCTGACGATGCGGGAAAGCTAGACAATTCAGCAAATATTAGCAAAAATAGTACCCAAATGCCATAAGGAGTTTCAATCTAATTGATTCCCTAGCTATATGCCTGTCTGAGCATGAAGTTATTCGAGTTAGATTCTGGCTTATGTAGCTAAACTTGGTCAACTTTAGCAAGTTTTAAAGAGGGGAGAAACTAGGTTATCCCAATCTTCATCAGAAGTTTGCGAATATCCGGCTTAATTTCGTAAAAGATTGAGCGCAAATGAGCTATTTTTACCCAAAATTCTTTGCTTTTTTAGAAAATTAAAAGGGTAAAAAATGCCTTGTATTTGTTCCCGCAATTTCGAGGTTGCTCTCCAACAAAATAGTAGGGTGGGCATTGCCCACCCCCTGACTTAGGTTCCTGAAGTCCAAGAGTTCATGTACTCAACTTGGTCTGGGGTCAAGGTATCAAGCTGAACTCCCATCGCTTGCAACTTCAAGCGTGCAATTTCTTTGTCTACTTCAGCTGGAATCGAGTGAATTCCCGGTTGCAACTTGCCTTTGTTTTTCACCAGATACTCACAAGCCAACGCTTGGTTAGCAAAGCTCATATCCATTACGGCACTGGGGTGTCCTTCGGCCGCTGCCAAGTTCACTAAACGTCCTTCACCAATGACAACGACGGATTTGCCGTTACCGAGTTTGTACTGCTGGGTGAAAGGTCTGACATCTTTGACTTCTGAGGCTTTGGCACCCAAGGCCTTCAGGTCAATTTCAATATCGAAGTGACCGGAGTTGCACACCATTGCTCCATCTTTCATCACGTCGAAATGTTCGGCGCGAATGACGTGCTTGTTACCGGTGACGGTGACGAATAAGTCGCCTTGGGGTGCAGCTTCGGCCATCGGCATGACACGGAAACCATCCATAACGGCTTCGATCGCTTTGGTCGGGTCAATTTCGGTGACAATGACGTTAGCACCCATTCCCCGCGCCCGCAGGGCAACGCCTTTGCCACACCAACCGTAACCAGCGACAACTATGGTTTTACCCGCCAGCAAAACGTTGGTGGCGCGGATAATGCCATCGAGAGTGGATTGACCGGTACCATAGCGGTTATCAAAGAAGTGCTTGGTGTCGGCGTCGTTTACGTTCATGGCGGGGAAGCTCAACACCCCATCTTTGAACATAGCCTGGAGACGGACAATGCCGGTGGTTGTTTCTTCAGTGGTGCCGATGAGGTCACCGATTTGGTCTTGACGTTCCTGAATCAGGGTTGCAACCACATCACTACCGTCATCGATAATGATATTGGGACGGTGATCGAGGGCAGTTTGAACGTGCCGGATATAAGTTTCCGTGTCTTCACCTTTCATCGCATAGACGGGAATGCCGTAATCTGCAACCAAGCAGGCGGCAACATCATCTTGAGTAGAAAGGGGATTGCTGGCAATCAGGACAGCGTCAGCACCACCGGCTTGGAGTGCGATCGCTAAATGCGCCGTTTCCGTGGTAACGTGACAGCAAGCCACTAAGCGAATGCCCGCAAAAGGCTTTTCTTGAGCAAAGCGATCGCGAATTTGCCGCAGTACTGGCATTTCCCGTCCTGCCCATTCGATACGTTGTCTACCGAGGGGGGCAAGAGAAAGGTCTTTGACTTCGTGCTTCAACGGGATGGGAGTTACGGTCATGGATTTCTTGTTCATCTGTATCTAGACCTTTTTAGCACAAGAATCGACTCTCTCTTGGATTGAAGTGATGGACTAACGAGTGTCTCTTGAGGAGAGGGTAAAGGGCAAAGGGTGCCTGCAGATGTTCCGGAAGTTCGACGTTCACCAAGCGCTTCCTCGATTGAATGGGAATGGACAAGGCTGTTAAGTTTAGTCGCGATCGCAATCCAGCGTAAATAGCAGTTGGTACAGTAGAGGACAGCACTCTTTTTGTTAAGGATAACGGGGTGGGCTGCAACATGGCATACGCCGACAAACGGCTTGGCGTGTTTCCACGTTTGCACTCACCCCGTGAGTTTGGAGTAACCGGTAGTGATTTAGCGATCGTGCAGCGGATTATTCACCCACATGGGGGAATAATTGGGGTAGAAAGCCGACCCAAACAAGGAGCCATCTCTTAGTTGAGAGCGTCTGGTTAACAACCTCAAGAAAAAAGCGCAGTCTCTAGGGTTTGAACTTGTTGCTCAGCCTCATGCTGCTGAGAATGTTTCTTGAGAG
>JBFLZA010000693.1:0-4669 GCA_040756535.1 Cyanobacteriota bacterium | reverse complement strand
GTTGAGGGATACAGCTAAGTCGGGATTGTTTTCTCCTCCTGTATTGTGCTGAATCTCCAGTACCTGCCGAAGCAGCCGCTCAGCAGCCGCATGGTTACCCAGCTTTTGGTAAGTCAGCGCTAAGTTGTTCAAACATTGGGCGAAGTGCGGATGCTGCTCTCCTATTGTCTGACGTTGAATCTCCAATACCTGCCGATAGAGTGGCTCAGCAGCGGCATAGTTGCCCTGGCTATAGTACAACCCCGCCTGGTTGTTCAGGCTAACAGCATAGTCTTGATGATTTTCCCCCTGAGTCCTAGCTTTAATTTCTAGCGCCTGCTGATAGAGTGGCTGAGCAGCAGCATAGTTGCCTAGTGTGTCGTACAGCAACGCCAGGTTGTTCAAGCCTTGGGCATAGTCTGGATGGTTTTGCCCCACAGTCTTACGCCAAATCTCGATCGCCTGCTTATAAAGCGGTTCGGCGGCGGTGTATCTGGCTACCGCCCGATAGAGTTCAGCCAGGTTATTTAAGCTTTTGGCATATTCCGCATTGTTTTCCCCAATTGTGCGGCGCTGAATCTCCAAAGCTTGCTGTAAGAGGGGTTCAGCTTCAGTATAGTTGCCAATGGCATTGTACAATCCTGCTAGGTTGTTTAAGCATGTAGCATAGTTTGGATTGTTCTCTCCCATGTGCTGACGCACTAGGTCACACAGATGAATTGCCGGAGCGATTGCCTCTTGGTAGCGTCCTTGTTGGTAAAGTTGTGCAATTTGTTGGTTGAGATATTGGAGCTGCTGCATCCAGTACATAGGATAAATCCTCTGATGGCGTTTGTCGGTTGTCTAGGCATCGCAAGCAATCGTTATCCTCGGACACCCCTGCCTATTAGTCTCATTTCAGATTAGAGATTCGTCCTTAGCAGCGTGTTTTATATCTGCTCTGGTTTTGCTGATTGAATTCGCACTTCCACCTGTGCCGTAGCCCATTCCCAGTTGGGAAAAGCGATGGAGTTAAAGTGGCGTGTATCGAGTTTTTCCGCCACCATAGCAGCTAGAAGGTCTTCAAGTGGGTTGGTTGGTCTGCGTTGGAAATTTGCGTTTTGGGTAGGTGGTTGGTCTAGGGATGGGAGTTCTAACCAGCGAAAGTTAGTAAACCCAACTGTCGCCAAGACTTTAATCACGTCCGTGCCTCCGGTATAACCGAATGGCAGATTTGCTTGCAACGGTAGCAAGTATTCCTGACCAGGGTCGAAGGACATATAGTAGGTGTCTTGGCTCGAAGGGTATAGCTGAATGATGCTCCAGTCAGGCTGCAAGCCAAGCACTGTGATGTTGAGAATCTGGGAAGAGTTATTCCGCACCCGCACAAAAATCCATTCTCCAACCTTGAGGGTTGGAGTGTTCCCTGGGTCATGCAAGGGTTGTGGTTTGGGGCGATCGCCTGGTTCGTAATCGGGTTGCGCCCTGACCAATTCCACCAAAAGCTTACCCGCCAGTGGCGACAGATCGTCAACATTATCCAGCAGTTGGATGTTGTGGTACTTCGTCAAATGCACCAGTCGCTGTGCCACGCGAACCGCTGCGCCGTCTTCGTCAATCCGCAATGCAGGGCACATATTAGGTATAGGTTGTCCGCCTGAGTCCCAAATTTCGTACTCTCCCAAGGCATTAACAGCCACTTGATAGTCGACTGATATATCCTCGTCAGCCAATATTATGAAACCGCTCTTGTCTTGAGCCAAAGCCTGCTTAACTTTTTCCAGTGCGGTGTGTTGGTCTACGGTTGGCGACAGTATGTCTTGATGAACCAGACGCACTGTGCTGCGTAGGCGCATAGTCCCTGGGTCTAGCAGCACCGCCTGAGAGCCAGAGTCTATGGGGTCTGAACGAAGCGTGTCTGTAATCGTAGCCCAGGAATTGGTCGCACCAATATCTGTAATCTCTACCAGTGCTAAACGCTGATCTATCAGGGTGAAGTCAGTCACGCCTGGGGGGTAAATGGCAAACCGTGTGCCTGTTCGCACGGCTTGAGATTGACCGGTGTTCAACAAAACTCGTTGCTTTACCAAGTCAATCTGTATTACATTGACGGCGTAATGTGGTTGAATGCGATCGCTTCCAAAAATAACGCGATCGCCCTCGCCCTGAAGTTGCGGTGTCTGATGCTTAAACTGACTGTGAACTTTAGCAACGATGCGATCGTGAAGCAACTTGTAGGTAAGGTCAATCCCGCTCTGTTTGAGTGAGTTCAAAAGCCAGTATGTAAGCGCACCGTTACGCCCCTCGCCGTCGAAAGCATATTCATACGCGGACTCAGATGCTCCGCAAGCCGCAAGCAGCACATAGCCCTTGGGTTCGGGAAGCCAACCACTACCCAGTTTAAGGTGGCGCGTCGTTTTTTCTGTCAAACTTCGCCAAGTCGCAACCAATTCATCATCTGATGCAACTAGACTCTGCTTAGGTCGCGCTGTAGTGTCAACAGTGTCTGACGGCAGACCGCGCACAACGGCTCCTCCGCTTCTAGTTGCACTTCCGGAATGGCAGCTATCCAGCACTATAGTGATAATCAGCCCTTTGTCCACTATCTTTTGCAGAATATGCGCCAATTCGATGTCGCGGAGATAACGCGCTTCTTGGTTACCGATATCCGTTGGCACGAGTGACTCATCAAGTCCATTCGCTCCCTTGAGTTCTGGAAACCAAGTTGGTGTGCGACCTCCGTGACCAGAGTAATGGATGTAAACCTGGTCTCCTGGCTGAGCCATGTCGCTGAGTTGGCGGAATGCCGCCACCATATTCTCGTAGGTTGGCCATTGTTCGCACAGTTCGGGCGGTTCAGTTGTGCCAGTGTTGGAAGCGGTTAACTTCAAGATGCATTCTTTTGGCATCCCCAGATTACTTTGCAAAAACTCTTCTACCTGAGTGATATCTCGCACGCATCCAGCAAGACTTGAATAAGAGCTGCCATCAGGCAATTTGTTGGGTAGGTAGCAGTCAATGCCTATCAGAAGAGCGTATCGGTTTAGATTCTTCACTATAGCCTATTTTAATCTTAAATTTTTAACATTAAATCCTATATTAATTACAGGAAAAATTGACTAGATCCGGAAGGAGAATTAGTCTTTAAGAAAGAAAAGTTGTAATACGCTACTGAGTTTGTAATACATTTAAATATAAATAAAATATGACCAGTAGACAAGCTGGCATTAGGTTGTTATAACTATTTTAATAGCCAAATTCCTTTGGAAATCATCGACAGATAACAATAACAGTACCCCCAAAATTTACCTTGAATAGATAAAAATATTTATTTAATCAATAAAAAGTATAAGTGAGTAAAAGTGGTTTATTTGAAATTAGAGATAAGCTGTCATACTTACAAATCGCACGTTCTACATAAAGGGGGAATGAGAAGGGAAAGAAGTCAATAAATTAAGTCTTTTTCCTTTTCCATCCCCAACGAAATGCAAACTATATGCGCGACAGCTTAGAAGTTTGTTAGGAGGATTAAAGTGAGATTTTCTTTCTTAATTAGGAGCTAATTGATGAGTGGTTCAAAGGTATTTGCGGTAACAGCGGGGATTCCAGTGGCTGGAGTAGCCGCAGTTGGAGTAGCCGCAATTGGACTAGCCGCAATTGGACTAGCCGCAATTGGAGTAGCCGCAATTGGAGTGACCGCAGTCGGGGTGGAGGCAACTGGAGCAGTTGCGTCAATGACTGGAAAAGCACTTCACGCTTACCAAGAGCGGCGACGGAAAGAACAAGAGGCAGCTAAGCAACGAGAACAAGATATTCAGCGGAAAATTGCTGAAATCAGAGCGCGAACCCGTTCCAGTTCTAGCCAGACAAAAGTGGCTGTTAAACTGCCTACTTCTGTGAAAGCAGCAGGTCAGGTAGCGGCAGAGGTGAAGTTAGCTGCATCGGGGACATCGACAACTCAGGCAGCGGCAGCAAAGGATGCTCAAAGACGAATTGGATGAGTTAAGGTCACGGCTGCCCAAAATCCGCTCTGAGTATCAAGTCTTGATTGACCAACAACTCCTAGATGAGGGAACTGTTCAACAAGCGATCCAGAGAACTGAGCAAGCGTTGAATGCCAATAATCTGGCTTCAGCGGAGGCTCATTTACAAGCGTTGGATAACGCTCGAATTCAGGTGATTCAACAGCTGCGATCGCAACTGTCAGCCCAAATCGAATACTTACAAGAGCGGCTAGATGCTTTGCGCGATCGCATCCCCCAAGCAGCAGATCAAGAACTGCAAGCCAGCATTGACCACTTTAGCGCCAACTGGCAGCAACTTTTCAATGCAGATATAGAGGCTCTGCATCAGAAGATTAGTGCTTTCGAGACTCAAGCAGAGCAATTTCAGGAAGCAGCTAAGAATCTAGTCAACTCTTGGCTTCAGGTAGGTTATGTCGCCCGTGTTCTGGGAACGGACGATGGCGATGTCGTCGTCGAAGTAGAAACTCACGAAGGTACTAATACTCAAATGCGGGTGCAGTTCTATGGTCAACAGATTGATCTGGAAGGTCCGCCTGAAGAAACAAACTCTTGTGCAGCACGAACTATTGAGGCTATGCAGCTGTTTCAAGAGCAGGGTTATCAACTGGAGTGGACTAGCTTAGATGGTCAACCTATTCCAGAGGAATGGCGGCAGCTTTATTCATCTGCCCCCCAAGAAGCTCTAA
>JBFLZA010000692.1:0-4669 GCA_040756535.1 Cyanobacteriota bacterium | reverse complement strand
ACTGCGATCAAAAACAGTCTGATAAAGGGGGTTGTAAACTCTTAAGTTACTATTGTGCTGGACTACCAATCCCGATAGCTGCAATTTCACTTGCTCTGAACTGCGATCAGCTAACACTTCTCCTCGTTGCAAAATTTGCTGATATAACCCTAGCAACCGACCAGTATGCTGCTCGCTACACAGAAGGCGATCGCGTATTGTCTTTAAATGCTCTGGTTCATCTTGAGCTTCCCAGTTCTCAATTACCCGTTTCCTCACCAAGTCTTCTACTAACGCCGCTTCACCACCTGGGGGAATCCCAAAGGGAGACATCAGTACCAATTGACAAATCTTTTGGGTGAGAAAAGGTTGCCCCCCCGTCCAGCCTAAGATTTCTTTAAGCACTTCGGTAGGGTTGTTAGTCTTTAGTGCTAACCCTTGAGCTAAGGGCATAGCTTCGTGCAGCTCAAAACCACTTAGATGAATTGCCCGCCCAATATTAAATGGCGTCCGCTTCTTGTCTTGAATCAAATCGGATGGCGTTGCCACTCCCAATAGAGCAAAGGTAAGTCGATTGTATTGTGACGTTTGTGCCCGTTTGTTATAGCAAGCTCTAATCAGAGCAAAGAAATCATCCAAAGGCTCTTTTAAGCTGAGAACGCTATCGATTTCATCGACAAAAATCACCAGATTTTGAGTTAAGTGCGCCAGCAGCACCCCTTCAATCAACTCCCCTAAGCGCTGTACTGGCGGCATAAATTCGCGTTCGCGCCACCATCTCATAAACTCAACCGCCTCGAAGAGATGGAAACTGCTTGCCAGCTTGTAGGCAATACCCCCATACCACTTCTCGCCTGACACCTGCTGGGAGCCAATATCGGAAATATCGATGCTGGCACAGGCGATGCCTTCTGATTGCAACCTTCGCATTGTTCGTACCTGCAAACTGGACTTCCCCATCTGCCGAGAATTGAGGACATAGCAAAACTCTCCCGCCTTTAGCCCTTCATAGAGGTCTGAGTCTGCCTGTCGCACTACATAAGTAGGTGCATCCTCTGGTAAGCTGCCACCGACTTGATATTGGTAGACTTGCGTCATCTCTTAACCTCCAGCTCAACCGCAGCGGCAAACAGCGCTTCTAGCGGGTTTCGACACAAAGCTGGCTCTTGCCGCCTACACATAAAACTAAATCTCTACGAAAAGATAAAAATTACTACCAGATGGAAGCCCATCTCGTTACATTCTCATCAAATCCTGAGGCTACCTCAGATCAGCACTGAAAAATTTGAGTATCGATTGACTTGTCATCGACTTTGTGAAAACTGGCATTTAAGATAATTCTTGTACCTTTTCCAGGATGAACCATGCCCCGATCGCTGAGGGTGCGTGAAGATTACGTTCTCTTCGTTAAATCGTCTCTGCTACGAAATGGCTTTCCCAACCAGAGGCTATTAGCGGAACACCTAGAGATAGCCCAATCCACTGTTAGCAACTTCCTCAATGGCATACCCGTCGATTTGAGAAATTTTCTGGAAATTTGTCGGGTGTTGGGTCAGGAATGGCGCGATATAGCCAATTTTGACCAGGAACCGTCTGAAGAGGAACGCCCTAACGTTAGAGCAAAAGTGGCGATCGGCGATTGCTGCCCAGACCTCAGTCTCGCGACTGTGTTGCAGCAAGCCTTAAGGGACGCGGGTCATGAAGTCTTCCTTGCTGAGAAAAACTCTTCCTTGGAAGCCTACTTAAAGCAGTGCGACTACCTGCTGCTGCTGATATCTCAGCAATCTGCCGTCAGTGAAATGGTTTTAGAGGTGGTGCAGCAGGTCAAGGAATTGCACAACACTTCTCCCCAAAAGCCAGCGATTTTTCCGATTTGTGTAGACTTATCCCCAGATTCACCCCTAAGTTTTGACCTGTTAGGCTATTTGCAGGGGGTTCAGGCATGGCAGTGGTGTTCATTTGACGACAGTTCAACTCTGCTCGATGAAGTAAAGAGTGTACTCAAACAAGGCCGTATCTCCTTACCTGCTAACCATAAATTAGCAGTGAACCTACAAACTCTTACCCGACAAACTGGGAACAAACCCCTGCCAGTAGCCCCGCCAGAATTACCAGAGGGGCAAGTGGACTTGGCTTCTCCCTTTTATATCGAGCGTCCCCCCATTGAGGAACGCTGTTATGAAACGATAACGCAGCCTGGAGCACTTATTCGCATCAAAGCCCCCAGGCAGATGGGCAAAACTTCCCTAATGGCGAGAATTCTCCATCACGCCGAACAGCAAGGCTCTCGTACAGTTGCCTTGAGCTTGCAGCTAGCCAATCAGAGGGTGTTTGCCAACTCCGATAAATTCTTACAGTGGTTTTGTACCATTGTCGGTCTAGAGCTAGGAGTACCTGACCAATTAGCCAAATATTGGGAGATGGCAGAGATTGCTGGTAGTAATATCAGTTGCAGGGCTTACTTCGAGCAATATCTCTTGCCACAACTCGACCGTCCTCTGACTCTAGGCTTGGATGAAGTTGATTGTGTTTTCCCCTACAAAGAAATCGCCGACGATTTTTTTGGGTTGTTGCGAGCGTTACATGAAGAAGCCAAACGGCGAGATATCTGGAAAAAGTTTCGCTTAATTGTTGTACACTCCACGGAAGTTTACGTGCCCCTGGATATGAATAAATCTCCCTTTAATGTGGGGCTACCGATTGAATTACCAGAGTTTACCTCACAACAGGTGCTTCATTTAGCTAGACGGCACGAACTCGATTGGAATGCAGGCGAAATCGAAAAGCTGATAGATCTTGTGGGAGGACATCCCTACCTATTGCGACTAGCGATGTATGCAATAGCGCGTCAGGACGTTACTCTTGATACTGTGCTGCAAGAGGGTCCCACCGAAGCTGGACTTTACAGCGACCATCTGCGACGCCATTTATGGAATCTGGAAAAACATCCCCAGCTAATGGAGGCGATGCGAGAGGTGGCTCTCGCTTCCAGTCCGGTGCGGTTACCGACAGTTCAGGCATTTAAATTAAACAGCATGGGGCTAGTGCGGCTGTGTGGCAATGAAGTGACTCCCCGCTGCTATTTGTACGAGCAATATTTCCGCGAACGACTAGGAAATAAAGCGATTTAGTGTACTCAATTCAAGTCAATCAAAAATCAGCAACAACTCGATTAAGGCTCAAAGTTCTCAGCTCTGTTCTCAGTTAACCACCTTCTTTGATGGGATTGTTGAATTCAGTCAGCAATTCCATGCAACGTGTTTTCTCTCTATTAACTCCCACCGCTACAGCCGCAGGGATTTTAATTACTGGGGTAATACCCGCTCAATCTCAAGAGCTTGCATTAACCTCAATGTTTAACTCGGTGGTTGTACAACGCGCCCCAACAAGCTTTAACCAACAACTAAAATCCGCTCCACCACCCGTTGATGGCAGACCCGACGACGAGAGAACACCTGCGGGCACTCGTCTTGCACAACCACCTGTTGTGCTACCTGAAGAAGCCTTGTGAGCGTATCGGGTCTGTCATCAAACCGCTAGAACGTACATGTTGAGCATCTTTTTACAGCACTTTTGAGGAGTTCCAAATGCTTTTGATTCGCGACCTCGTGCAACAGGCTTTGGCAACAGGTTATCTAACAATCACTGCTCAAGAGCAACTGCGGCAGCTTTTACAGACAACCAAATACGCTCATGAAGACATCAATGCTTTTATGGCACTACAAAAAGCCGCAATGGATGGGCATGTGAAGCAAGAAATTCGTGAATTCATACGTGCGGGCGTATCGAAAGAGACATTTTGACTAGCCACAAGACAAAAATTACTAATGTGCTTCATGTAGAACACGAGGATTAATTTGCCCTTCAACCACAACAGTGTACGATTGCTACTCAAACCTCGATCACATTATGGGTGTCTAGTGGTCTAACACAAACGTCCGGTTGTGCAGTACTGTTAAGCTCCCCACAAAAGTCCCCCGCAACAATGGGTTTTTCGTTCCTGGGTGTCTCGTAGTTGCCATTACATAATCAGATTCACGCAAACACGATAGCTCTCAGGTTCTGTTAGACTCAACCTTTTGGTTTATCTGGGACAGCTATCCAATAGCGATCGCTGTTGTGATTTTCTAACTTAGGTATCAAAAGTTAGACAGTTATCAAAGAAATCCTGCTTCTAGAAATTGAACTCTAGTTAGAGGCTCAAGCAGGGTGCTAGGGCTAAATTTTTCGTCAGATCAGTAAGAAAAACGCGATCGCAGAGGTTAAGCAGTTCGACCTCGGTCTGCGTCTGTCGCATCAGCCGCAGGAAATCTCCTTCAGCGTCAACATTCAGGGCAATGTAGTTGAGGAACATTTTGAGATAGCCTACGCGCGATCGCATGGGCATAGATGCTGAATAGGGGGTTTGCCATAAACGATCAATATAGTTGCGTACCTCTACTAAAGGAACGGGCGTGATCGGTTCTCCTCGCCAAGCCTGCCGAATTTGATGAAAAATCCAAGGATTCCCGACCGCCCAACGTCCCACCATCACTCCCGCCGCGCCCGTTTGAGAAAGCACTTCTAGAGCTTTTGTCGCCGAGTGGATATTGCCATTGGCAAGCACTGGACAATGAACCCGTTTGACTGCTTCAGCAATCAAATCATATTTCACTGAAGAGTGGTACATATCTTTCACCGTGCGACCATG
>JBFLZA010000691.1:0-4678 GCA_040756535.1 Cyanobacteriota bacterium | reverse complement strand
CGATAAAACCTTGACATCTTTAGGAAGATACTTTCTTACTTTTGGTAAGGCATCTTCAATGTTAAAACCGGGTTTGAGCTGAATAACTCCAATGTTAATAAAACCTTTAGGTCGTTGTAAAAAAATTCGCAAAAAGTTCAAGTCGCTAGTAATTAAATTGCCATCTGCTCCAAAGGAGGTTCCTAACTTAAATAATCCTTGTACCGTAATTTTGCGATTTCCTGGCCCCCGGTCTCCTAGTTCTGTCGTGACTATTCCCTTTTGTTTAAATTCGGAAACAATGGGCCCAAATTCATCTCTAGAAGCTTCATCAAACAAAACAACATCCGGGAATTTAAGTTTATCTATATTTTCCTTAATACCTGGCAAATCAAAAACTGGATAGCTAATGTCAAAACCTATGACATAGATATTGCGCCAATAATTCCTGGTTTGTGGATTCTTCCACTGAGCAAATCCTAAGTAGATAGGAATAACAGATTGTACCTCCTCAAAGGCTAGAGTTTGATATAAGCGACGTTCGGAGAAGTTCTCCATTGCCACTAATGATGTAGATCGAGGACTCAGCAAAAAAATTTCACCTTGCAAACTGGTATGTAGGGCAACAGCACTATCAAATAGAGCGGCTCGTAAGCCGAGTTGCGTAAATATTAGAACTACGGCAAAGCTAATTCCACCTATGGCTACTAATAACCGGAGTTTTTCATGCTTAAGCTGTAACCAAGCTGTCGGTATTTTCAGAATCATTGTTCTCTAGGTTTTTCTAGCAGAAGGCAGGAGGCAGAAGGCAGAAGGCAGGAGGCAGAAGGCAGGAGGCAGGAGGCAGAAGACAGGAGGAATATTGTTCGTACAGTAAGCTTTTTAACCTTTTTCAACTGGATAGTTATTTCCGCCACACTGCACTAGGTCTTGATCGCTTCAATCACGCTCACCGGGGATAAAGTTGGAATAATCCGGGTGAGTTGGAAACCCGTCGCTTGCAGGAGTGAGCCATACTCGGCTTCTGTGCGTTCCCCTCCACCCATCATCACCAACATATTGAGATCCACCAGTTGAGCAAAGGACAGTCCATTTCTAGGGGAGATAACTTGCTCAATCAGCAAGAGCTTGCCGTTGTCTGGCATCGCCTGATGGCAGTTTTTCAGGATGGCGATCGCTTTTGCATCATTCCAGTCATGGACGATCCACTTGAGTAGGTAAGCATCACCCCCCACTGGAACTGATTCAAAGAAGTTTCCTGCTACCAGTACACAACGGTCTGCAACGCCATCTGCTACAAGTTGAGGTGGAGCATCTTCAATCACAGTTGGCAGATCAAACAGGATGCCCTTCAGGGTGGAATTGGTTTTGAGGATGGCAGCAATCAGGCTGCCTTGCCCTCCTCCCACATCCACAACGGTGCTGAACGATGAGAAGTCATAGCTTTCTAGAACAGCTTCCACCACAATTGCGGTCACATCCGTCATTGCCCGGTTAAACGGTTTGCTATCTTCGGGATGTTGGGCGTAGTAGTCCCAGAGGCTCATGCCAGCAGCATGATCAAAGGCAGTTTCGCCCGTTTTGACGCTGTGCAGCAGGTTGCCCCAGCCTAAGTAGTGATCGGCTCCCAGTTCAGCGATCGCCATGAACCGCAGCGAGTAAGGAGCCTCAGTCTGCAATGTAGCAGCGAGGGGTGTGAGTCCAAAACGGTGATTGTCGTCTTCTACGAAGATACCGACACTGGCAAGGGCACGCAGCAAGCGGTAGAGAGAAGGTGCGTGGGTATCGGTGAGGGCCGCGAGTTCCTCGGCAGTTTTAGGCTGCTTGTGTAGGTAATCGGCAATGCCAAGCTTGGCAGCAATATAGATGGCTCGTGACACCCAAAAGCCACAGATCATCTGGTACATGGCAATGGGAGCGGGAACGATCAAGGCTGTAATCGCTTGTGCTAGGGTGAAAAGTTTGATCTGGATAGCGACTTTTATCCCTCGCCCCTTCAGCAGTTGGCTGTTGGGAATGAAACGAGGTCGAGCGGCAAAGACGGCAGCATAGTTATTGTCTTTGTCTAAAGCCTGCTCCTCCTTATGGATGCGTTTTAACATCAGGAGGGCATTGGCTAAGCTAAAAAAGATGGCTGTGAGATAGGCTGTATGGATAAGTGGTAGCCCAGCAATCTCAAGGATTACTCCTAGCCAATTGGGATGGCGCAAGTAACGATAGATGCCTGAGTTAACCACAGGCGCACCTGGGATTGTGATGATAGGAAGAGTCCAGCGCGATCGCAACGCTTGCATGGATAAGTAGCGCAAGTACTGACCTGCGATCGCTGCCAGCAGCCCCACCACAGCCAAGGCGGGCACAAAGGGTCGATCTAGCCAGCAAACCTCTGCAATCATGGCTACAAACCAACTGATCTGTAGCACCTTCACTACCCACAGATAGTTAGAGCCATGCTCCCGTCCGCCTTGAGCAAGCAGAGATGCGACATGGCGTTGGCTGATGCGTAGCTCGGATAATCGTTGCAAAAAGATAGCAGCGACAATCCCGACGAACACTGCTTTAGTTGTCATCATAGGTCATTACGACTACATGGGTTGACTAAACAAAACTCGATGCTGATAAAAAGGCGTCATAAGACCCTGCATGGATTCCCCCCAAGGAACCATCAGTACCTCCCGCAACATAGATCTGATCGGGGAACGTTGCGTCGATCCCATAGGCGTTGTCAACACCAGAAGTCCCAAACTGATCGATTCCTAAGAGATTGCCATTGCTGTCGAACTGAGCCACAAAAGCATCGTCAGCTCCCGCATTGGGGCCGCCAAGGTCGCCGGTAGTCAAACCCGTTACGTAGACCAAGTTATTGCTGTCGATGCTGATGTCATAGGTTTGATCAGCACCAGCACTGCCAAACTGCGTAATCCACAACTGGTTACCATTCGTGTCGTACTTGGCCACAAAGCCATCATCTAACCCAGCATTGGGTCCCCCCAAGCTACCCAGTGTCCAACCCGTAATATAGACATTGCCAAAGCTGTCGGTGGCATTAGCCCAAGGGAAGTCATAATTAGGAGTTCCAAACTGCTTAGTCCACAACAAATCGCCGCTACTGTCGAGCTTGGCTACCCAGACATCATACAACCCGGCATTAGACCCCGCTAAGTCGCCGTAAGTCCATCCCGTAACAAAGATGTTGTCATTGCTGTCAGTGGTAACGCCAAACGTGTCTTCAAAATCGGGACTCCCAAACTGCGTAATCCACTGCTGGTTGCCATTACTATCGAACTTGGCCACATAGGGATCGCCTGTAAGGGATGTTAATCCGGCATTCTTTCCCCCTAAATCGCCTGTAGTCGCTCCCGCAATGTAGACATTGTTCTGGCTATCGGCTGCGATATGATAGGACTCTTCAAAATCGGGACTCTCAATCTGCCTAATCCACTGCTGGTTGCCATCACTATCAAACTTGGCTACATAGGCATCCATTGAGCCACCAGGATTAGGCGCGGCCAAACTGCCCGTGGTACCTCCTGTAATGTAGACATTGTTATTGCTATCGACGACATTACCAAAAGCGTATTCAAGAACAGGAGTCCCAATTTGCCTACTCCACAGTTGGTTGCCATTGCTATCGTACTTGGTCACATAGGCATCAGCTGAGCCAGCAGCATTGAGTCCTCCTAAGGAGCCACCCGTCAATCCCGAAACGTAGGCATTGCCATTGCTGTCTGTGGCAACATCAAGAGCTGTGTCAAAACTGGCAGTGCCAAATTGTTGAATCTGCGGCTGTATCTCGTTGGGTGGTGGGGTATTAACGTAGTTGAAGTATGTGGCATTTAGACTTAAGTCAGAAACTCCAGGCAACAGAGCGATGAGATCAGGTTGAGGACTATTCAGAACTATGGCCGTTCCGGTTTCTGCACGTCCTGTAATGCCATTTACTTGATAGTTCACCAGATGGTAGTCACTGGGGATACCGTTGAGCTGAATGGTATCTGTACTGGAGTTGAAGAATGGAAGAAAAGCAAAGTTATCAGTGCCCAGAACTCCCTGGTTACCAGCGTAGTAGGCATTGTTATAATCCCCCAAAATATAGATGTCGTTGTTAAGTCCAGGAGTGTTTAAGGTGTTGGGGCCACCGATTAAAATATCGATCTCATTTTTACCCGGAATCGTATCACCAGGATTGACACCTAGGAGCCGATCGCTACCACTACGACCGAGTATCAAATTATCTCCTGGTGTCCAAGGGTAGATATTGTCATTGACAGGACTGGCTGCTTCGATTATTGAGAAGGCACTGCTGGGGAAATTTTCGAGATTTCCAGTGGCAATCAGATAGCTCAGACCTAGACCCACGAAATTAAAGATGTCTATAGCTTCGGTGAGCCAAGGGTCGTATGTCTTGTTACCGAAGTCATAGAATACCGATAAGGTGTTGGAGATTAAATTCGCATAGGTCAGAGTTGGGGTATCTAACAAAGCGCTACCCAGTAATCCCCCGTCTTCCTGCTTGTAAAAGTTGTATTCTAACGGGGTAGTAGAATTTACTCCACCACAAATAGTTCCCCATGTGCATGAAGTTTTATTAGTTGTTTCTATCGCAACATTTTTCATTTAAATTCAAACCCTCAAAAATTGGATTGCAACAGTTGCATAGTCCCGAATGTTGGTGTATTTCATTAAACGGTTTCTCAAC
>JBFLZA010000690.1:0-4686 GCA_040756535.1 Cyanobacteriota bacterium | reverse complement strand
CGCGGCAAGGACTATCAGTTCCCACTGATCATCCTTGTTCGTAACGAAACGATAAGCGCTGTTCTCCGGTCATCAAGGGTGGGAACTCTAGTAGTAAGTTGTGACGCACGTTTCATCCGGTGGCGTCGCCGGTCGTAATTAAGAGATTATTATGCCACTCACTCCTTTCTATGCCGACACAGAATTCGACCAAGAGCTGCTTCCCTACAGCTTGGAGTCCAACGGTATAAGTGAAGATGAAGATACAGGGGTCGATGATTTGGTAGAACCCGAGTTTGAAGGGTCAGACCCTGCCTTCTCCAGAAGTACCAATCGCCGCACCACCGATTTGGTTCGCTTATACCTTCAGGAAATTGGTCGGGTTCGTTTACTGAGGCGAGATGAGGAAGTCTCAGAAGCCCAAAAGGTTCAGCGTTACATGCGGCTGTTGGACTTGCGAATTGAGTTTGCCCAATCGGATACAGTAGTTGAACGCTTGGTCGGTCTGATTGATGCTCACGATCGCTTAGTTTCTCAACTCGGTCACCGCCCCTCGCTAGAGCGGTGGGCAGCTAGTGCCGGTGTGGATATTTCCGAGTTGAGACCCAGTTTGTCTGCCGGAAAACAGCGTTGGGCCCAGCTAGCTAATCTCTCGGTCAAGGAGCTAGAACAAATTCAAGCTCAGGGCAACCGCGCCAAGGAACACATGATCAAAGCTAACCTGCGCCTTGTGGTGTCGGTAGCTAAAAAGTATCAAAATCGCGGTTTGGAACTCCTCGATTTAATTCAAGAAGGCACCCTGGGATTGGAAAGAGCAGTCGAGAAATTCGATCCTACCAAGGGCTACCGCTTTAGTACCTATGCCTATTGGTGGATTCGCCAGGGTATCACTCGGGCGATCGCGACTCAAAGCCGCACGATTCGCCTCCCTGTTCACATCACCGAAAAACTCAACAAAATCAAAAAAGCTCAGCGCAAAATTTCTCAGGAAAAAGGGCGTACCGCCACCATTGAGGATATTGCTCTAGAGCTAGAAATGACTCCTCCTCAAGTGCGGGAAGTCTTACTCCGAGTTCCTCGCTCGGTCTCCTTAGAAATTAAAGTGGGTAAGGAAAAAGACACCGAACTCGGTGACTTGCTCGAAACCGAGGAGACTTCACCCGAAGAAGTATTGATGCGAGAAGCGCTGCAACGGGATTTGCAGCAACTTTTGGCAGACCTTACCAGTCGCGAACGAGATGTGATTCGGATGCGGTTTGGCTTAGGAGATGGTCATCCTTACTCATTAGCCGAAATTGGTCGCGCTTTAGAACTTTCTCGCGAGCGTGTGCGTCAAATCGAAGCCAAAGCCCTGCAAAAGTTGCGGCAACCCAAGCGCCGCAACCGTGTGCGGGATTACTTAGAAGCTCTGAGTTAAGTACGGTTAAGATTTTCTTCCTTCTTTAGTACTCTCAACTTTTATCACCGGCTTTTAGCCGGTTCTTTTTTTTGGTGTTGAAGGGTTGAAGGTGAGAATTTTCGCCTAACTTTTAACCCTCACAGGCTTCCTTTTGCTATATCAGAGGGCTTGACAC
The DNA here is from genome assembly GCA_040756535.1 of Cyanobacteriota bacterium. Classification (GTDB taxonomy): domain Bacteria; phylum Cyanobacteriota; class Cyanobacteriia; order Cyanobacteriales; family Coleofasciculaceae; genus JBFLZA01. Next base: position 3,133 of record JBFLZA010000690.1, on the reverse strand, counting down.
CATAAGCACGCTGGGCAGCTTCAACGGCTGCCTGAGTTTGTGGCCCCCATATACCGTCGATTGCGCCACTATAAAAACCTAGTTCTTTTAAACGCTTTTGCAGTGTACCTGTAGTCGAGAGATTGATCACATTGCTGGGTGGATTCAAGCGAATAGCTGTCGCTGTGGGTGTAGAGCGATTAGCACTATTACTAGGACTGGTAGGATTGCTAGCCGTTCTAGGTGTAGAGCGATTAGCACTATTGACCGACGTTGTACGATTGCTAGTCGTTCTAGGTGTAGAGCGATTAGCACTATTGACCGACGTTGTACGATTGCTAGTCGTTCTAGGTGTAGAGCGATTGGCACTATTGGTGCGATTGGTACGATTGCTGGTATTTTTAGGAGTTGTGCGATCGCCAGTATTTCTGGAGGTAGTGCGATTACTGGTATTCCTCGCCCTTGAGGAAGGATTTGAGCCGCCAACTGCTGGCAAGGCTGCCCAAGTTTGCGGCCCTACAACTCCATCTACAGTTAGTCCTTTGGCTTGCTGGAAGCGCATGACCACTTTTTGGGTTGCTTCATCAAAGATGCCGTTAACACGACCGGGAAAACCGGCTGCTGCCAAACTTTCTTGCAGAACATTGACTTGTCGGCCCTTGTCGCCTAACCGCAAAATGCGAACAGAAGTCTCTGTTACTGGTTTTGGACTGGGTAGTTTCCCTGACTTTGAAGTAGGTTGAGGTTGTCCTCCCATTGCAGCGAGGGTGTTTGCTCCCACAATTCCATCGGGTACTAGTCCTTTGGCTTGCTGGAATTGGATGACGGCTTCTTTGGTTAAGGAACCGAAGTACCCCGTCACAGTGGTCTTATAGTAGCCCAGTTGCTGTAACCGTTGCTGAACAGCAGTGACTTCTTCACCGCGATCGCCTTGCTGAACCACCGCTAATGCCTGAGTGGCCATTCCCAGAAGGGTTAGTGATAGGGTTAGGGACACTAAAGAAACAGTAGCAGTTGTGGAAAGCTTTTTCTGAGTCCAGAGATAGTCAAGTGTACTTCTCCCAAACTGTTTTAAGCTCTCCCCAGTTGCAGTCCAAGCGCTGTAATCAATGTCTAGCGGTGCCTCGTTAGCTGTAGCCAAATGAAGATAGGCAAGAGTTTCCATAATCAAAGGAGGAACAACACTTCAGCTTTTTCTTAGTCTACCTGGAGATGAAAACAACTCTCTTAGTGCTGTGTTGATTATTCGTTATTGAAATGCTACTCGTGCATCCAGTCCACGCGATCGCAATTGATAAGAACGACTTTCTGCACTGGCACGGTTGGGAAACGCTCCGGCATTAACATACTTGCCTAGTTTTGAATCCCCTTCAACCGCATTCGCAAAACCAACCACGGCACGGACTTGATTGAGGGTGTTCTCATTTTGAACAGGTACAACCACGATATAGCGGTCTTTTTGAGGTTGATCGAACAGTCCTAAGGCTGTCAGTGTTTCTCGTCCGGCAACACCGTCAGGGAATAAACCCCTTGTTCTCTGGAACTGCCTTACTGCTTCCTGTGTTTGTGAACCATAGACGCCATCAATCGGGCCCGGATTGAAGCCTCTTCTTCTCAAATCTCTCTGAAGTTCTTCCACCTCTGAACCGCGATCGCCAAAGCGCAATGCTTGTGTAGAGGGAGCTTGACTTACTCTCTCGCCAGGAAAATCTCCGGTAATAGGAGGTGGAGGCGGTATATTCAACCAATTGTCCTGATTGTATCTAGTAGAAGTGGTCGTGCCAAATAAGGCTGCTCTCGTTTCAGGACCAACCACACCATCAGGAACTATATTGTAAGCTTGCTGGAATCGAATGACAGCTTCTTGAGTAGTGGAACCAAAGTATCCCGTTAGCGGCCCATTGAAATACCCCAGTTCTTGCAAACGCCGTTGAACAGCAGTGACATCCGAACTGCGATCGCCTCGTTGCAGTGTTCTCTGTGTCTGTGCCGGAGTGGGAAAATTCAAAACCTGCGTGGAAACTCTTCGGTTTTGGTCAAATTCTGCAAATAATGCTGATTCTGTTGTCGGCCCCACAATCCCATCGGGAGTTAGGCTATAGTCTCGTTGAAATTGAAGGACTGCCTCCTGAGTAGACCGGCCAAAGACACCATCAGCTGACTGATTGAGATATCTTAGCTGTCGCAGGCGATTTTGAATGAACGTTACCTCCGGCCCGCGATCGCCAAGCCTAAGTACTCTTTGGGCGAATGCCTCACCTGCCATTCCCAAAATTCCCAGAATGACAACCAGCGACAGTAAAGAAATCCGTATGTGTGTAGCCAGCTTTTGCTGCTTGAACCACTCAAACAGCTTCAGACTGTTCAAGCTGTAAACCTCAGTGGCGTCTGTTACAGCTTCATAGGCTAATGTCAGATGAAGATAGGCAAGAGTCTCCATTTGTTTCTGGTAAATTGTTCCCCGTGAGTTTATTCAGTAAAGTCTTGATTATTAATGATTTCTTTGACAATAGCTATACCCAATTAGGGTACTATAGCAATCCTATTTCATCCGTGAATAAGGAGGACAAGGGAAGTTGCTCCACAACTCAGTTAGGGTTCTTATAGGAAGACTATTTTGTCTTTATATTCTCTAATGAATAAAAAATACTACTAACTCAAAGACTCAAGTTCTAGATTGAACCTCGCTTTATTCTTGATTAGTCAAGTAAATTCTTATCTTACAACTAAATTCCTTAAATATGTAGAGGGTATCTAAGAAACTTAATTTTGGAAGAAAATCGAGTGCGTAAGAAGTATTGATCTTGTTAAAGATGGGTTAAAACCTTGGACGAGAATCTAGGAAGTTGTACAGTATAATTCAAAATCTTAATGATTTGAACACGTTTTGGTTAAGTCTGCTCTTGAATTAAGGGGCAGACAAAATGAGGTGAGGAGTTAACAGTATGACGAAGATTAGCCACTGGGGCAAACCCTTTGCTCTCTTGGCTTTGGTGTTCAGCCCTGTAGGGGGTATGAATGCTAATGCCACTATCTATTCTGGCCCCCCTACAGTAGACCTCTTGCAAAAATACAAAGTACCCCACCCCAACCCTCCCCTTAGTAAAGGGAGGGAGCTAGTTGCCCCCCTTGATAAGGGGGGACTAAGGGGGGT
>JBFLZA010000689.1:0-4709 GCA_040756535.1 Cyanobacteriota bacterium | reverse complement strand
AAACTCATCCCAATCTTCACTGAGAGAGGCAACAAGAACGGGAGCTAGTTCAGCTTCTCTCCGTTCTAAAGACGAATTGAGGGAGGTAGAAGCGGCTCCTCCCCTGTCAGATTCGGATTACGAATACCTGTTCATGCAACTGCTGGAAGGAGTGGGGCATGGCTGGCAGCAGGATCGAGTTTTGCGGTGGTTCGAGGCCCTCAAAGGACGTACCACACAAGCTGATTGGGTGGCATGGCTGCGGCGTTTTGGAGAGAGAGTGTTAGCGTCATCAGCACCGAATGACGAGTTAGGAAGGCGGTTGCTAAATTTGGGAGATCAATTGCTATCTATTCCTTCCTTGCAGGAAATCGGAGAAGTAGCCTACGACATCGGAAGGCAACTGCTCAGTCGAGATTCAATGAGTAGTATGGTGTGGGAGTATGACGGACCAGATTCTCAGCTAATAGATTCTCTACCTCCCCTGGGTTCCGCAGAACAAGGAGAGGAACAATCTGTTGAGGACATCCAAGCTGTTGAAACGATTACTTTAGATGAGTTGTTTGTGAGGTTGCAGCAAGACCCCAACTTACTCCAGGTGATTGCCCAGCAGTTAGGAATTGAGACGAATGATCCACAGGTGATTGTTCAGGAACTTATCAACCAATTCAATGCTTCTGGGCAATCGACTCCAGAGTAGATAGGTAGAATCCTGGTTCAACTCATGACCTCATTATTCTAATTGCTTTTTGGCTGTTGTTGCCTATTGTTGGTTGGAGTTGAGGCGTTTAGATATCTGGCTAATTAGTCCACTCAAAAGTGCGCCCCCCATCAGCAAACCGATCGCAGGAGTAAATACAGGTTCCCAAAGGCGATACCAGAGATCGAGTCCTAGGGGAATGTTAAGCGATCGACCAACAACAGCGATCGCTAACCAAAAAAAGCTCAGCAAGACCAAAAAAACATCTGCCACTAAAAGCTGGTTGAGCCAGTAAATCATTCGCTCTTTCATCGTGCTATCGTCCCAGTGCCAGAGAATTTACTCTTGTTCGTCATAAATTGTCAGAGTTTCAGGACGATCTTGCAAGACCAAAACCTCAATTCCCTGCGCTCTCTCCTGTTCTAGGTCTTCAATATAGCCGTTTTGATGCTGCTGTGCTTCCCCAGCGCTATCAAACGGTCCAAAGAAGTAAGTACAACGTGGCGTTTCGGTAATAATTTTCACCCACCAAGGCATATCACTGGCAGTATTCTGTGAGAACCCCTGCGAGGAAACTGTTAGAGAAGTATCTCCAGATGGCTCAGCGGTAGCAACTTCAGGAGCGTCAGAGGTACTAACCCTAGCTTTTTGTTGCCTGGGTAATCGAATAAACAGGTAAAAGACACTTAAACATAGAAAGAACAAGAAAATTCCGAGCATTTCTATCACCTTGCTTTATCTGGAGCGGGCTGAGTCACTCGGCATCCATTATCCCTCAGGTAAGAAATGTTGCTATCCGCATATTGCTTGCCCAATGTCAATACTAATGCTACTTAAATAAAAAATACAAATCCAATAATGACTTCGTGGCAATAATAATTAAGGGTAAGACTCTCTCGCCACTGGTCTCCCTCTAGGAGAGAACCCAACTGTAGAAAGCTAAGGCCAAAAGGGCCGAGTGCTGGTATACAACTCACTCTTAATTGCGTTATGGCTAAATTCTGCCTTCGACTTCACGGTGCCGCCACCCTAGCCTTGCTTACCTTTGCCACTAGCTGTTCCTCAACTTCACTACCTGAGTCTACGACAAGAAAGACCTCAGCATCAGGACAGCACTCAACTACACGCTCTGTCCTAGCTCAAGAGTCTCCCTCAAACTGTTCCCGCATCGATCCATTTGCTAAGGGCGTGGGCAAAGCCATGGGAGCTGCTACCTTAGCTCAGTCAGCTCAATCCAAACAAGATTGGGATTTAGTTGTCTCAGGGTGGATTCAAGCTGTTGGGGCCATGCAAGCCGTTCCGACAGGCAGCCCCAAACACGTTTTTGCTCAAAAAAAAGTCGCTGAGTATCTCCAAAACCTAAATATTGCCATCCAAAAAGCAGCAAACACGAAGCCCCAATTACCTTTCGTCAGCTTTGATAATCAAATCTTTGACGAGCAGCTACTGCTATATCTATCCTATGTGGCGGCGGTTGGTCCACCGGATGTTCTGATTGTCGGGAGTTCCCGTGCTTTAGTTGGTGTCGATCCCAGACAGTTACAGCAGGCTTTAGCCGCTCAAGGTAAAGGAAACCTCAAAATTTTTAACTTTGGCGTCAATGGCGCAACCGCTCAAATTGTTGACTTCCAACTGCGGCAAGTTTTGACTCGCGAGCAACTGCCCCGCTTAATCCTATGGGCGGATGGGTTACGAGCGTTTAACAGTGGGCGACCAGACCGAACCTACAACAGCATGGTAGCGTCTGCTGGATACCAACGCTTAATGATAGGCGATCGCCCCCAATTTCCTCAAAGTGTTTCTGAAACCATTGATGAGTGCGAAAACATTTCAGGTACCTCGATATTCAGCACAGCTCCCCAAAAGCCTAACGCTTCCAAGAGTTTAGCAAGCTCGACCGTTAGTTCAGAGCAGTGGAACATCGCACGAGTATCCTTCGAGACGATGAACCCTCTCATCCCGTTGCCCGGTGAACAGATACTGTTAACTCAATTGGATAAGTCAACAGCACCGACTCAGCTAGCTCTTGCCCAAACCAATGCAGGCTATGGCAGTTTTGCCATTGATGCCAATGGCTTTCTCCCACTCGATAATCGCTTTAATCCCAGTACTTACTACCAGACAAAGCCGAGAGTAACAGGCCGGTATGATGCAGATTATCAACCTTTCAATTTAGCAGGGCCGCAAATCACCGCCTTGAATTCAGTTAAAGCGTTTGCCCAGCAGCAACAGATTCCCTTGGTTTTCGTCAACTTACCCCTTACCCAAGACTACTTAGACTCGATACGCCGCCTTCGCGAACAGCAATTCCAGCAAATGATGCAGCGACAAGCGGGTGAAGGATTTATTTTTATCGACATGGGGAGGCAAGGACTCAACCAAAACCAGTATTTTTCTGACCCTAGCCATCTCAATCGCTACGGGGCCGCTGCGGTTTCGAGCCAGTTGGCAACAAATCCTCAAATTCCCTGGCCCCAACCGCGCCGATAATACCCAGTTGCGGTCAAACTCTTTGGGCTTTCCGAAGCAAAAGGGGGAAAGGGAAAAGGGAAAGAGTTAGAAAGGCTCCACGCTCTCATCCCTCTTCTGTCACTTTGGGAAAATTCCAAGAGGGGCCATATACGCGGATTTGGTATAGCAAAAGGCAGAGGGCTCCAGGGCAGAAGGCAGAATGTTTATTACTGGTACGTGGTCGTTTGGGCCGTTAAATCTGTCCTAACCTCTATGGCGACTGCTATATCAAGCCCCTCATTGATCACTGGGGTTCCCCCCTTTCACCTTTCCCCTTTTCGCTCTCCTAAGAGCTTGACCTGCTTAGTTTTCAGAGGAATTGGCTGATGCTTTTGGAGCAGTGGGTTTATTCTCATCAGAAGCTGAGGACGAACTAGTCGGTGATTGTGGAGCAGGTGAAGCACTCTTTGGTTCTGGTGCAGGCTTATTGGCTTGTAAGGCCTCGTTGGCGAGTTGTTGGACTTGGTCTTTGTACTTAGCCGGTGCTAGAGATACAGCAGTTGTGAAGAGGGGTTTAGCTTCTTCCACTTTCCCCTGTTCTCTGAAAATCAATGCCTTAGCTAGCACAGGTCGAAAATCTTGTTGGTTAGCTTTAATCGCCTCGTCATAAACAGCGATCGCTTCAGTGTAGCGCTTCTGGTTGGCGTAAACCTGACCTAACAATAGCTGCACCGAGGTGATATCCACAGTCCCCGGTTTCATGTCATTAATCGGCGTTGCTGTTTTTAAAGTATCTTGCAGCAAGCCAATAGCCGCTTCTGGACGCTTTTGCTGGATGAGCAAACTTACTAGTCCTTGTAAGGCATCCAAATTCCCTGGCTTGGTGGCTAAAATCGAGCGATAGGTTTGAGCCGCTCCTTCCTTGTCGCCGATTTGTTGTTTGACCTGAGCTAGCAATACCGCGTAATCCGTTTGTTCGGGATTGAGCTTCACGATCTGTTCTAGTGGAACAATTGCCCCTTGAATGTCCCCTAGCTTCAATTTTGTCTCCAACAGCCCCCTCAACGCTGTTTCATTTTGGGGTTCTCGCTGTACAACCAGTTCATACCCCTTCGCTTGAGCTTCCAGATCCGCTTGCTGTTGTGCTGAAATGAGCGGCGTTGCAGCAGTTGTTGCTTCCGCAGAGGGAGAATTATCCTTGAAGACCACTCCCAGCAGGGGAATCATCGACAAGCCAGCAAAGGTCAGTATTGCCAGCACCACTATCAGATTGACCCAGGGACTCCGCTTTTGAGACACAAAACTTCCTTGAACTCTATTGCCATTATTAAACGAGTTGAAGCGACTGAGAGATTTTCCCGATGGCAAAACATGAACCGTGCCAAAATATTGAGAGCATTGAGCTAAATTTGATCGGGTGCAACCTTTTCCGATTAAAGATTCTATAAACTGTGCGGATATACCAGTTCTCTCACTGCATTTTGTACAATGGGCAGACTGATATTACGCGCCCTCACCTGTCCCAGAGGCTTGCTGGTAACTGTTAAAGGGCAATTGCTCTTTGCCGCCAAAGCAAGCA
>JBFLZA010000688.1:0-4721 GCA_040756535.1 Cyanobacteriota bacterium | reverse complement strand
TAAACTGGGTACTCAATATGAACTGGTATTGTTGAAGCCTCTAATTGCCTATTCGTCTACCTCCAGCTTTTTTTGACAACTACGTTTCTAAAGTCAACATAAAAGCTGAGTTAGAGCGATGCGCCCGTTCTTCTGTCTAAGAAAATCTCTGGTGAAAGCAATTTAGAGTTTTAAATCTTGAGTAGCTCCAGTTATGCAAAACTACACCTCGGTTTATGAAACTTTCGTAAGCCTTGATAATCTTAAACTTGCTTGGGAGCGTGTTCGCTACTTTGATCGCCCAGACTCCCGTGACTGGATTGGGTTAAAAGTTTTCGCAGCGAATCGCGATCATAATCTTGAGTTGTTGAGACAAACGCTGATAGCACGAACTTTTGAACCTTCATATCCAGAAATAAAATATCTGCCGAAGCCATCCCAGACTCTACGCCCAATGGCAGTATTGGCAGTCAGCGATCGCATCGTCTTTCAGGCTATAGCTAACGTTGTGGCTGAAAAAGCTCGGCCGATGCTGAGTATAGTCGCTAATCGACAGTCTTTTGCCAATGTTCTTTCTCCTCTTGGAGAGAAGCGAATGTTTGCTCCTTATCCAGAACAGTATAGGCTCTTCCAAAGAAAATTCAAAACACTTTATGAGGAAGGCAATGACTGGATGGTCGAAACAGACATGGCTGCTTTTTACGAAACTATAGATCATGGGATATTGCTCAAGTACCTCCTTGAAAAAAATCTCCTCGATGAGCAAACTGCTGAGTACCTTCGGGATTATTTACCAATCTGGTCATCAGTCAAGTCAGGAGAACAAATAACTCGTGGCATTCCACAAGGATGCTTAGCCTCAGATTTCTTCGCCAATCTTTTTGTATACGAATTTGACAAAGACTTATCTGTACAAGAGTACCACTATCTCCGATATGTAGATGATATTAGATTGCTTGCCAGAACTAGAGAAGCAGTTCAGCAAGGACTCATCCGTATTGATCGAGCTTTGAAAACTTTAGGGCTGCTCATACAGACGAATAAAACGATGGTCCGCCAGATTAGTAGTTATGTAGAAGAAGCGGATCGAATGGCATCAAAGCTATCACAGATTGATCGCAGGCTTAAAGAACTAGATGACATACCAGAACAGACTCTGCCAAATTCAACTGCGGAACCTTCACTACATGATGTAGCAATACTAGGTGAGGATATTGATGCAGATAATAATTCATTGCAAGCAACTGATGTATTAATTCAGGATGAGTTAATTGAATTATTTTGGCAGTCAAAGGAATCACTAGATTCTACTGGTAGCGATCCATTTGCTGAACGTCATATAAAATTTTGTCTCACACGTTTAGAACCTAATCCTGAAATTGTTGATGCAATACTGCCATATCTAATTAAGCGACCTTGGATTAGTGAATTTATTCATCGTTATTTAAGCAAGTGTGAACTTTCAAAAGATAATGTTGAGGAGTTGAAGGAAATTATTAAAACGCATAACGTTTACGACAGTACTGTCGAATTTTCCATTGACACCCTCATCAGGAAAAAAGTTTCACTCCGTCCCCTACATGGATTATTTCGGAAGTGGCTAACTGATAATAGACGAGATTGGGCGTTGCTTTCCACTGCTGCAATGGCATTAGGCGAACATCCAGATAACATGAGTGTTCTCCTGAATGTTGTCTCATCTTCTGCGTACAGCCCGTCAGTACGCCGTATAGCCATAATTCAAGCCTTGCGATTAGCACGCGACAAACATGAGGCAGTAGGCATTCTTAAAGTCGGAATACATGACACTGCGCCGATTGTCATTGATTCATTGCTTTACCAATTGTATGTTGAGCAGGGGCTAACGATTCTGAAGTTAGGTCTCGACAGCGAACAGCAATTGACGGAATACTGCCTTGCTTCTGCAAGAGGATATGATGATTCATTACCGCAGCTTCAACAATGCTACATACGACAAACTCTCATAAAATTCTACGGAGTAAAGTTCCCTGAACTAGTAGATTTTTATGTCCTACTTGGAGCTAAAGAGCATATCAGGGCATCTAATTTTCTATGGCAGTCTAACAGATCTTACCTCTCTAATCCGACTCGATATGTATCTCAGCTTCATTTATTTCATGAAGAACTGCTCTATCCCATATTTGTCGAAAAATTGAAGTTTAAAAATACAAGAGAAGAAGCGGCAAAGATAGCAATGAGAAATAGGATAGAGATGATTCAAAAGGAAGTACTTCAAAGAGGCGAAGTAAAGCTCGGTAACTTTGCAAGTGTGCTGCTAGCTTGCAATGACTTGCGAGCAAAGAGTACAGAATCACACACCCGACTACATGGAATTCTAGATCCAACAAATCCAATCAGTTGGCATGAGCGCGATTCTATCAAAAAGCAACTATGCGGAGCTTACCAAGAATTAGTAAATTGGCTTGCAGCGAATAGTTCAGGTGAATGCCAACAAGAAAAATAAATAACTTAGAGTAGGCTTACCTCTTCATTCCCAATCTTGTGAGTAAGGCAAGTCAGCGATCACTCTAAATTCTCGAATTTACAGACAGGCACTAAATATCAAGGATTACCATTGGATTGCCGAGAATTGTTAAAACAGCCGGAATTAATTCGCCGCATCACCTGCTATTACTGGTTGCCGACTACTGCCGCTTAATCGAACATTTTCCTCCAGGTAACATCCCCCTTGACTCTATCGTTTCACGCACGGTTTTGGGGAACAGTGGCTCTCGCCAGGGAGTCGCTGACTTTAATTCATCTGTCCCAGTTGGTGAATTGTCCACTCTTTCCTGATTCGGCACGCCGACTGCTACTCATCCCCTAAAAATCGCTCAAGTCGAAGCACACTAAGCACTCAACAGCATCCGACAACCCCAATCAACCCCGTCAGGCGGTTAGCCGTTAAACAACCATAAGGGTTTGCCTGCACAAGCTGCGCCCTCTTCCTATCACAAGCGCTTTACAGTCGAATTGTTGACGACGAGGACTTGAGGTGAATCCAACACCCATCTTCGATAAGAGTCATCGCCGCTGTAACTAGAGTCAAATGGGTCTTTTACCATGAACGCAACAACCACCAACTCCCTACATCAAACTTCTTTCTCCACCGAGAACGCTCCGGAAAATATTACTCTTACTGACACAATGGCGTTGAGTAAGCTATTGAAAGAAGAACTGATACTTCAGCTTGGTTCCTTACCCAGCAACGCTGCAACGGTAATCAACCGCATCGTGGCAGAAGTTGAACGAATTTGTACCAAGAGTGACCGCATCCAAAAGGACGGTGACATCCACTCCTGGCAGTTAACCCTGGCACGTCATCGTCTCTCTAAGTGTATTAACTACTATAATCTGGGTTCAAAGCAAGGTCGTGTCGAACTGCACAGCCACCTCAGTGTGATGGTATATCGTCAGGTGGCCCCCTCTCAAGCCCAGTTAAGCTTTGCCGCTCGACGCCTGTTAATCGAAGACTTCTTGCAAGACTTTTATGCCGATTCCCTGAAAGCCTTTAGGCGGGAAAATCAATTAGCTGACAACCACACCCCCCGTACCAAAATAGAATTAGCCGAATACATGGCGTTTACTGAGCAATACGCCAAACGACGGGTGATGACCGGTTACGGTGCTGTGCAATTACTGGTACTAAGAGCCAAAAGCTTTGCCAAACGCCAACCCACAGATACAGTGATGGACATTGAACAGGTGACAGAGTTTGCCAAAGGTGAAGAAGCACAGATGCAAAATCGCTCACCCATGATGCAGCAGGTGCGAGAGCGTCTGGTGGCTGACACAAGAGACCCTCATGATGCCGTCTTGCGCGATCGCGTTGTTGGTGAGTTGGTACAATACCTGGAGAGTCAGGGTCACAAAGACTGTGCCGATTACTTAATCTTAAAACTGCAAGACTTTGCCGCACCGGAAATCGACGACATCCTGGGTTTAACACCACGCCAGCGGGATTATCTGCAGCAGCGCTTTAAATACCATGTGGAAAAATTTGCACGCACGTCTCACTGGCAACTGGTACACCAATGGTTAGGTGCAGAGCTTGACCAAAAGCTGGGACTCTCATCGCAGCAGTGGGACGCATTTGTCAGTCAACTTGACTCCATGCAACAGCAGCTGTTGTCACTCAAACGGGCGAACACTAGCGATTTTGAGATTGTGAAAGCCCTGAAAATCACACCGAAACAAGTGGAAAAGCGCTGGAAGAATCTTTTGGAGATGGCAAGTCTGGTTCGCAACAATGCAGTAGAGAGTTCCAATAATGGCATTAACCAGTCAGTGGCTGCATAATGCCCCTATTTATAAAGTCGTAGAGAAAGCTTAAGCTCATCCCCCGACGCTCAGTTCTCCTTGATTTCACGTCATTGGTCATACTTTATGGAACTTATAACCAGGTTTTGGCTGGTCTTGTGAGCCTAATTAACAACCCATCACCTTGGTTGATGGAACATTAAGCTCCCCCAGCTCCCTTAACTTAGTGCCATTCGGTTCTGACGCCAACATCTATATATATGTAATGTAGTCCGTCCTATTCCCGGTTTGATAAGCTCCGTTAATCACACCGATAGGAATTAATAAATTCAATTCCCTTGATTTTGTAAACAAATGTAAATATATTAAGAAACAAGGCAAGATTATTTGCTCGATATCATACCAAGCCTAAATAACCGCAATCATACTGAACCATGACAACCACATTACAACGCGAGCGT
>JBFLZA010000687.1:0-4748 GCA_040756535.1 Cyanobacteriota bacterium | reverse complement strand
ATTTGTGGATGCTGGGTTATTAAGAACAACTCTGCGATTAACCAAACGACTCTTTCCCATGCGGCAGCGTCCGCAACCCCTCTTTAAAGACCGTCCTTGCCTCAACTATGATATGGGACGCTGTCCCGGCGTGTGCCAAAAGCTGATTTCGCCAGAGGAATACCGCAAAACCATTCAAAAGATTGCGATGGTATTTCAAGGACGCACTGAGGAATTGGTTGATATTCTGAGCGAGAATATGAATCAGGCTGCGGAGTCGCTGAACTTTGAAGTGGCGGCGCGTCTGCGCGATCAAATTGCAGGGATTCGGTCTTTAGGTGCCGACCAAAAAGTGTCCTTGCCAGATGATACCGTTTCGCGAGATGCGGTAGCGCTTGCGGCGGATGAGCAACACGCTTGCATTCAGCTATTCCAAACTCGTGCAGGTCGATTGGTAGGACGCTTGGGGTTCTTTGCCGATGCTCAATCGGGGACACCGGGGGCGATTTTGCAACGGGTGTTAGAGGAACATTACCAAGCGGCAGATGCGGTGGAAATTCCGACTGAGATTTTGGTGCAGCACGAGTTACCCGATGCAGAGATGCTGGCGAACTATTTGAGTGAAAAAAAGGGTCGCAAAGTTACCCTTCTCGTTCCCCAACGGCAAGTGAAAGCTGAACTGATTGAGATGGTGGAACGCAACGCTAAATATGAGCTAGAACGAATTCAGCAATTTAGCGATCGCAACACCCAGGCAATGCAGGATTTAGCCGACATCCTCGACTTGCCAGATTTGCCGCACCGGATTGAAGGGTACGATATCTCTCATATTCAGGGTTCTAATGCGGTAGCCTCTCAGGTAGTATTTATTGACGGTCAACCTGCTAAACAGCACTATCGCCATTACAAGATTAAAAATCCTGAAGTTAGAGCAGGTCACTCCGATGACTTTGCCAGTCTCGCTGAAGTCATCCGCCGTCGCTTCCGCAAGTATATAGAAGACCCCAATTTGCAACGAGTGGGAAATCCAGATTGGCCGGATTTGGTGATGATTGATGGTGGTAAGGGTCAGCTATCATCCGTTGTCGCCGTCCTGCAGGATATGAATTTAATGGAAGATTTGCGCGTGGTGAGTTTAGCCAAGCAGCGAGAGGAGATCTTCCTACCCGGTGAGTCATTGCCATTGCAAACTGAAGCAGAACAACCAGGGGTGCAGTTATTGCGGCGTTTGCGAGATGAGGCGCATCGGTTTGCGGTAACGTTCCATCGGCAACAACGCAGTGACAAGATGCGTCGTTCTCGGTTAGATGAAATTCCGGGATTGGGTTTCCATCGGCAAAAGCTATTGCTCGCGCATTTTCACTCGATTGATTATATTCGAGAGGCATCTCCGCAGCAGTTAGCTGAAGTTTCGGGAATTGGGCCACGTTTGGCACAGGAAATCTACGATTATTTTCATCCTTAGTTTGCGATCGCAACTATCTGTTTTTGGTTGGATGACAGGGTAATCTCCTATTTTGTGGATTGACCCATAATACAAGTATTTAGCGATCACCGCCTTGCAGCATAAATGAAAAAGCCTGAACGCCTATCTGAATTTAATACAGGGGTTACTAAGGCTCATAAATTTAATAACTTGAGCATTTAGTCCGGATAGAAAAGCGATGAATTACTCACCTTATTCATTTAGTTGCAACTTAGATCATTACGAAAATGCAGCCACCCATCATAGCAAATAGATTTACATTCATACTCAATTACATAACACTGTTCACTAGCAACGAAGAGCGAACATCCAGATTACTGGAATACAGATTGCAGGAATATCATGTACTGCTCAAATCACATCGCTACAGAGAAGCAATTGTTGTTTGCGATAGAATTCTAGAAATTCAGCCTGATTGCTACCAAGCTTGGAATAACCGAGGTGTAGCACTAGCAAAGATAGGCCGTCATATAGAAGCGCTCTATAGCTATGACAGGGTTCTGGCACTTGAACCCAATTTGTCTATAGGTTGGAATAACCGAGGCTGTTCTTTAGGAGAGTTAGGTCGTTATGATGAAGCGATCAGGAGTTACAACCAAGCTATAGGAATTTTATATAAATACTATGAAGCTTGGCACAATTTAGGCAACGTGTATATGATACTAGGCCGCCGCTGGGCGGCATTTTTTTGCTATTTCCAAGCCTGGAGATTTCACCCAGGCTGGAGTAAGCTAGGCATTGCCATAAGAGGCTTAATTTACTACTCAGACATTACAATCAGCACTATAGGCGACTATGCAATAGCAGTTTTTAACTACTGCGTAGCCCAGCTACGTAAACCCAACTATCGTGAAATCTGGAACCAAGCAGACATTGCACTGAGAAAGTTCAGCCGCTATTCAGGCATTGTAATAAGAGGCTTAATTCGCTATTCTGACGGAGCTATCAGTCGTTTAGGTGACTATGCAATGCTCACCTTTAGCTACTGTATAAAGCTGATACGTAAACCCAACTACCAGACAGCTTGGAATAACCTAGTCAACATCCTGAGATACAGAAGTGATAAAGCCCTTGGAATTAAGCCGACTAACAATGAATACTGGTATAACTTGGGGAATATACAGAAAAGAATTGGTTGCTACAATGAAGCGATTTATAGCTATGACATAGCTGTAACAATCAACCCTACTAACTACGAGTCTCATTATAATTGTGGTCATGCGCTATTGCAATTAGGGCGTAATGCAGAAGCACTCCAGAGCTTCGAGCTAGCCTTGGGAATCAAGCCTAACAACTCCGCAGCCCAATACAGCATAGAAAAAGCGCTGAGTAACTTAGAAACTTTCAAAGAAGAAATCGAAAGATATAACCAGGCTCTTACATGTAGAGCCAATGACTACGAAGTTTATTACACACGGGGCAATACTCTTTGGAATTTAGGACGATATCTAGAAGCAATTGCCAGCTTCAACCAAGCCCTGAAAGTTGCTCCGTCCTATTTAGAAGACTGGTATCATCGTGGTAGAACACTACTTAACTTAAAACGATATTTAGAGGCGATCGCCAGTTTTGAGCACGCTCTAAGAATTCATGCTGGTTACCATAAAGCATGGTATGAGAGGGGTTTAGCACTACAGCAAATCGCACGCTATGAGGAAGCGATTGACAGTTTCGAGCAGGCTCTCGCCATTGATTCCAGCTATGGTGAAGCTTGGTACAACCGAGGTCTAGCTCTGTTAAGCATAGGTCGATATAAGGATGCAATTGATAGCTTCAACCAATGCTTACAGCTTCAACCTCAAAATTTCAATGCTTTGAATGGTAGAGGATTAGCCTGGTATAAATTAGGTCGCTATCAAGAAGCAATTGATAGCTTCAACCAATCCCTACAATTAGAGAGCAGTAGTCATAAAGCTTGGTACAACCTAGGTAATGCATTGAAGGATTCTGGTTACTACCAAGAAGCAATTGAGAATTTTGACAAGGCTTTGCAGCTAAAAGAAGAGCTATTCTGGTTAGCCTGGAATGAGAGAGGTTGGGCTGTGTTCAAACTTTTGGGTTATAAGAAAGCATTAGAAAACTGGAGTACAGGCTTAAATAAACTTCACTCAAATAACGTACTATTGAGAACGCTGCTCTATTATCACTTTTCGGAGACCACTTCCCTGATTCTTTCCTTAGCAATTTTCTTATATCGAACTAAGGTAAATACGCTTATTGAGCCGGAAGGCTGTGGTGTACTTTATCATTCGGTAGCCCGTGCTCATTATCAGTATGGACAGCAGCAGAGAAATCACCAACTTTACTGGAAAAAGGCAAAAGTTAGCTATAAATATGCCTTGAAATATTTGACGGCTGAAAAATTCTGCCAGCGGCGTCTGGAAGTGTTAAAAGGCTTAATTCCTCTATGCCGCGATCTGGGCGAATTCAAGGAAGTTGAAGCCCTAGGAATTGACGGACGTGACCTATTGGCACGGTTGCTCAAAGAGACTCCATCTATAGGTAAGCAATCTCAACTACGGCTAGAATTTCTAGACTTTGATCGGTTACGGGTAGACCAATTAGCCCAGTCGTCTAAGGCAGAAGACCGGAAAGCAGCTTTAGAGTTAGCTGAAAAGCATAAAAATCTTTGCCTCAGATACTGCCTTTACGGCTGGAGTGATACTGACATGGATAGTCTAGGGTACTCAGACATACAACGCTTACTAAACCCGGACACAGCATTAATTTACTGGCACATTAGCCCAGCAGCAATCACCACGTTCATTCTAAGATTTCAGAAACCTTTACTGATTTGGAAGTACAGTCGCGTCCAAAATATTGGGAGACATTTTATTTTATTTTTATCTAATTTTATATTTAATTTCGTTAATAAATCAAAATTAAAGGGCTTTGTATATCCACCTTATACCCGCCAATTACATGATTTTGAAGCCTGGATTAAGGAATGGAAAAAGCAGTACCAGGAATACCGTGGCATTGAAAATGTAGACCATATTTGGCGTAAATATATGCAAAAAAGGCTAAATAAATTAGGGCGAATCCTCAATATTCCAGCAATCTCATGGGAACTAAAAAATATTTCTCAGGTAATCTTGATTCCTCACCGCGATTTGCACCTACTGCCTGTAAGCCTCGCATTCCCTGAGCATCTTACTATTTCTTATTTACCTAGTGCCAAAGTTGGCATTGATCTACAACAACACAGAGCCAACTCCGGAAGGCGATTTCTAACTGTGGAGAATCCGCGCAATGACCTGTCCAACGCCAATGTTGAGTCGGC